>DAOMZK010000253.1:0-4463 GCA_035438035.1 Cyclobacteriaceae bacterium
GACCTCGGCCATAAAGCAGAAATCAGGAACACGTTCTCGAACTGCTTTTGTTACAACAGGCCAAAAGAGCTGTGCTTTCCGTCCCCAGGTTCGTTCAAAGACTTCCGGGAGAATGAGCATGGCCATATCACACCGAACCCCATCGCATTGGCCTGCAATGCGCACAAGTTCTTGTTTCATGGCCTCCGCAGTAGAAGGATTGCTATAGTCAAGTTGTACGGTATCAGGCCAGCCGGCAAAGTAAGGATCGCGGCCATAGGCGAGTATCCTTTCTCCTTGCTTTAATTTTATCCGTGTGTAATTCTTAGGGCTGTTTTTAATATCCGCTTCAGTTCCAGACACAAAATATTCGGGGTGTTCGTGCAACCACGAATGATCCGGCCCCATGTGATTGGGAACAAAATCAAGCATCAACTTAAGCCCTCGCTTATTGAGTTTAACCCGCAGGCGCTGGAGTGCATCATCACCACCCAGTTTAGGATGGGTATGATACGCCGCGATGGCAAAACCCGAGCCACCAATGTCGTCATCATTTAAATCAGGCAGCGTGTGCTCGAACTCACTTCGCCACTCCGCATTTTCAAGCGAAACCTTGCGTCCTTGTTCACCGGTGGTCCATACGCTTAAGAACCATATCCAATCAAAACCCAGTTGAGCCAGACGATCTAATTCATGGTCCGGAATATCATCAAGCGTGGCTGGCCGACCAAGATTCTCCGAAAGTTCGGTGAGCCACACACGAGTATTGATTTGATAGAGGGATGGATATTTTGTGTTACTCATATTTTTCTGATGCCTTGCGGCATCGAGTTACCTTAGATTAAGAATCAAAAACTTTCTTTCATCAACCAGCCTATAGACCAGGCATGTGCATGAATGAAGTACCGGATGTTCCGTTTTCTTCACTTTCTTGCTTCAGACTTTTCTGGTTTACCGGCAATGAATCCAGCTTTCTTCCCTTCATTCAACAATTTTTTAGCGTCAAGCATACCGTACAACTGAATTAATTTGGCTACGGCACCTGACCAGCCCGTTTGATGACTGGCACCTAAACCGGCACCATTGTCGCCATGGAAATATTCGAAAAAGAGAATGTAGTCGCGCCAGTTTGGATCATTCTGGAATTTCCCGGTACCACCATATACAGGCCGCTTACCTTTATCATCGCGGGTAAATATGCTGATCAGCCGATTGCTGATTTCCTTGCTCACCTCAAAGAGGTTCATCATCTTTCCTGAACCTGTCGGGCACTCCACTTTAAAGTTGTCACCATAATACAGGTAGAACTGTTGCAGCGCCCGGATGAGCATCATATTTACGGGCATCCACACCGGACCGCGCCAATTGGAATTTCCACCAAACATACCGGTGTCTGATTCGGCCGGCAGATAGTTAACACGGTACTCCTGGCCACCTACATTTAATACATATGGATGGTGTTCATGGAATTTTGAAATGGAACGAATGCCGTGTGGCCCCAGGAATTCATTTTCATCCAGCATCTTCGATAGAATTCTGCGTAGCCGATCCGGATTTACCAGTGCTAAAATGCCACGTTCATTCACTCCAAAATTATCAGGCCCGGTAGGGTGTATGGAGTCCATGAGTTCAGGCATTCTGCGCAAGCGCTCAAATGTGTCTGTCATTGCTTGTGGAACTCTTTCACGCTGTTCCTTTTCAATTATAGTTGTGGCGCATAACGGTAACAATCCCACCAGTGAACGCACTTTTAACCGTTGGCCACTGCCATCGGGCAAGCGCAACAGGTCATAATAAAAGCCATCTTCCTCGTCCCACATTCCGTCAGTACCGGGCCTGTTCATGGCTGAAGCAATAAAATAAAAGTGCTCCACAAACTTGCTCACCATGTCTTCATAGGAAGGATCTTCAACAGCAATCTCGATTGCCATCTCCAGCATGTTCTGACTGAATAGAGCCATCCAGGCGGTTCCATCTGCCTGCTCCAGGCTGCCACCGGTAGGGAGTGGTGCACTGCGATCGAAAATGCCAATATTATCAAGGCCAAGGAATCCACCTTCAAACACATTTTTACCAAAGCGGTCTTTGCGGTTCACCCACCAGGTAAAATTCAAAAGCAATTTATTGAACACTGACTTGAGAAAATTTACATCGGTTTTGCCACGCAGTGCCTTGTCAGTATAATGCAAGAATAATGTTGCAAAGGCATGTACAGGAGGATTCACATCACTGAAGTTCCACTCATAAGCAGGGATCTGTCCATTCGGATGCAGGTATGCCCCCTTTAAGATTAATTCCATCTGGTTCCGGGCAAAGTCCGGATCCACAATAGAAATAGGAAGTGTGTGAAAGGCCAAATCCCATGCTGCATACCAGGGGTATTCCCATTTGTCAGGCATCGAAATAATATCTTCATTGAGCATGTGATACCACTCTGAATTGCGCGCATTGCGATAGCCTGCATGCAATGGATTGGAATTATGCTCATCCAGCCAGTTGTCGCCATCGAAGAAAAAAAACTGTTTACTCCAAAGCATGCCGGCAATTGCCTGACGCATCACATTGGCTTCGTCTTTACTTACCGAGGGTGGTGTAACAGACTGATAAAAATCATTGGCTTCCTTAAGGCGGTCTGCAAATACTTTTTCAAATTTATTTCCAAATGGATTCGTTTTGTTTTTTGCGTCATCTTTAGTAAGCCGCACGCGAATCACAGACGTTTGACCGGCGCCAATTTTCACGTGATAGTGTGCTGCGGCTTTGGTTCCCTTTTTGTCGGGATTTACAACCAACTGATTGCCTGCCACAACATATTCATTGATAGCGTCTTTCACGTACGGGCTTTCATTCTTTGTTCCTGGAAATAGTCGTTCGTGATTAGTCTCATTTTCGGTAAAGAGCAACGGTACATCACCTTCGCAAGAAAATGTAAATTCACCCAATTTGGAGTGAGCGACATTCAGTGCGCTTACACCTGCCGATGCATCTGCCCGTGTGAGCATTGGCTTTGCGCTGGCACGACTCGATGGAGCAATCCATTCCGACCAATCGTTACGAAACCACAGTGTTGGTAAAATATGAAGTTCAGCTTCTTCCGGTCCGCGATTCACAGCTGAAATTTTTATCAATATATCTTCAGCGCCGTCTTTTGCATACTCGATGAAAACATCGAAATACCGATCTTCATTAAAGATGCCTGTATCAAGAAGTTCGTACTCCATTTCATTTCGGGAACGCTGACTATTGGTTTTTACAAGATCATTATAGGGGTAGGCTGCCTGCGGATACTTGTAGAGATACTTCATGTAGGAGTGCGTAGGCGTGCTGTCAAGATAGAAGTAGTATTCTTTTACATCCTCACCATGATTTCCCTGACTATTGGTCAGGCCGAAGAGTCGCTCTTTGAGAATCGCATCTTTACCATTCCAAAGGGCCAATGCAAAACATAGCCGCTGCTTGTCATCTGAAATGCCAGCTATTCCATCTTCACCCCATCGATAGGCACGTGATCGTGCATGATCGTGGGTGAAGAAATTCCATGCGTCGCCATTCACACTGTAGTCCTCTCGAACCGTGCCCCATTGGCGTTCACTTAAATAAGGTCCCCACTTTTTCCAGGGGAGTTTATTTTCGCGGGCTTCCTGTAATCGTGTATTTTCCATTTGCGCTGTCTTTTAGGGTCAGTAACCTTTGACTGACATAAAGTGCCATAAAGATGGCGCGGCGTAGGATGAAGAAGTATGACGATTGTCATTGAATAAAAGAATACCTACTGATGAGTATTCATGAGCCAGCAAAAGAAGGTGCTTTTATCGCTAGAAACCAGAAGCAATCGTCATAAATAATGATTTCCATCACATGTCGGTTTAAAAGACAGCCTGAAGGTGTTTGCAGGCAGCGCCACATCCAATTTTGACCCTATTCAATCCGGGTTTTTAGTATGACGTCTTTCAAAGAACAAGTGCAAGATCAGGTTAAAAGCGTACAGGTTATTAGTAGCGTAAGTTTCATCATATTGATACGTGAGATTGCCTTCGAATGCAACGAGCGGGCCGTGTGAAAATGTAGCCCCTCCGATGATACGGGTCTTCACTACTTTCGAATAACGCGAGTCCCAGAATGGTTCGATATTCACATAGGGGACGATATCAGAGCCCCCCAACTTTAACTCCTTTTCAATCATAATACGATACCGGAGACGGTAAGAGAATACAGCATCCGGGCCAATCCAGCGAGTATCGCCACGGATTCGCTGTGATAACAATGCTTGTCCTTTCAACGGAATTCTTTTGTGAATTTCTGCGAATAGCATGTCTTCCGTATAACTCGCCGCCTGGTCGTATAGACTCCAGCCCCCCATGTATCCACCCCGGGCAAGCCAGCCTTTCAGTTTCTGTTCTTTGTTCTCATCCATCCTTTTATTGAAGAATGGAGTGCGGGTATACCCAAAGGCATAATCCACCTGTAGATAGATATTAAAATCG
>DAOMZK010000254.1:0-4455 GCA_035438035.1 Cyclobacteriaceae bacterium
CAACCGTCTATAATTCCTGAATTATGAGAGAGTAGTTGGTGAATTGTTACTTTGGAAAGACGTGGAGGTAGTTCCTTGACAATATTTCCTATTGGTGCATTAATGTCAATATTATGTTTCTCACATGCGATTAATAGTGCGGTGGCTGTAAATGTTTTGGATATGGAAGCCATTTGAAAAATGGTAGAATTGTTAACTGGTATTTGAGTGTTAATATTGCTTATTCCAAAAGCTTTTTGATAAATGATTTGTCCGTCTTTAACTACACCAATAATTACTCCAGGGGCTCCCGATACTTTCATGTCTCCCTGAATTGCATTTTCAAGTTCAGTTATTCTTGATAGCGTAGGACTTTGTCCATTTGAGTTGAACAAAAGCCCGAATACTAATCCAGTTAGTGCGATTAAATACTTCATGCTTTATTTCTTTATGGAGTCTTTTGTAATAGCCGCCAACCTGAGTATATCGGCTATATGGCCTATATATTCTTATAAGAACCTGAATTTAGTGAGAAACTTCCTCTTATTTGTCTTTAGCAGGAACCTTATAAAACTTCCAATTCGTTTTAAAGTCGCGGGTTAAAGGCTGATCGGTAAGTAGCGCGCGGACCATTTCAACGGGCATGGAATTTTCCCGCATCACTGCGTCGTGATATTGTTTGTAACTCATTTTGCCACCGTCAACCAGCTCCTTTTTCAAAGCATAGAATTGAAATCCTCCTGTCATGTAGGCAAGCTGATAAAGCGGTCCATAATTGGCGGTAAACGATCTTCTTACTTCACCTTCCGCATTGGCGCGTTCATGGCCTACACGATCCACCAGAAAATCAATGCATTGCTGTGGCGTCCATTTGCCCAATTGATAGTTCAACGAGAAAATGATCCTTGCACAACGGTGCATGCGCCAGAAGAGCATGCCGATTTTATCTTCCGGTCCTTGCGGGAAATTCAAATCCCATAAAATCAATTCCCAGTACAACGCCCAGCCCTCAGTCCAGAATGGAGTACGATAGTTGCGATAGGCTTTGTTTCGGTTGTTCATGAATCCCTGTAAATGATGGCCGGCTATTAATTCATGGTGTACGGTGGAGCGTGAAAAGTGAGGATTATTTCCGCGCATGCTCATCAACTTGTCTTCGTGATTCATCTCGTATGTTGGATAGGAGATCTGCAAGACTTCACCACCCAGAAAAAACGGACTAATCAATTGTTGTTTCGGTGGCATCATCCGCATGCGCCAGGTTTCTTCCGCAATAGGAGGAATAGTGATAAGGTCATTCTTTTTCAGGAAGTCAACGGACTCGTTATACAGTTTCAGCATGGCTTCCGGCTGGTGACCTTCGGGCACGAAAGACATTTTTACTTTTTCCTGGGCTGCCCGCCAGTTGTCGCCAAATCCCATTTCTTTGGATGCCTTCAACAGTTCGGCATCGCACCAGGCAAATTCTTTGTTGGCGATTTCAACCAGTTCTTCAGGAGAATACGGGATCATCTCATACGACAAAAGTCTGATCAATTCTTCGCGACCGATGGGATTGCCAATGATTCCACTTCCATCGTCTTTGGGTAATGTGGCTGGATCAACTTTATTTTTCAGCGCAATAGCATATTTCGTCATTACACTGTCGAGCTGGCGGTAAGGTTTGGTCACCCACCAGGTAAAATCAGGATCATAACCATAATAAAATTCATATACACTCTTCAAGGCCACCTGTTGTCCCTTGATTGTTGCTTCTGCCCGGGCTGCCAGATCCCGGCTCATATTGGGTTCCTGCGCCAGCTTTTTGGTGGCAGTCTGAATCGCTCTGAAAATGTCATTGAGTTGTTTGGCGACCATTTCGCTCTTTATAAACTCACCTCTTCTTCTCTGTTTTTCAATGAGGTAAATCGGATCGCCGGCCGAAACAAACCGTGCAACCTGACTGCGTTCGGCTTGTTCTTTGCTGAGCTGATACAATTCTTCATTCAGTTCGCGCTTCATCAGAATGTAATCCACCTTTCCGCCTTCTGACATTTTTTCGAAAGGGAGTTGCTCCAGTTTGGTAAGTTGTTCCTTGTAGAATGCCGTCATCCTTTCGCGTCGTTCTTCTGAATTCGGTATGAAGTAATACCGTTCAAGACTTCCTTCATCCGCCCTGAAGTTGACAATGAAAGGATACACTTCCGTCGGCTGGTTGGGATCAGTTTGGGCTATCGCCGTAATGCCCCCAGAAAATAATATTAAAAGTGTGATTGCGCTCAATGCCTGGGCACTCTTCATTTTCAAATTTGCACATCTTCTCATCTTCTAATTTTCAAATTTGTAGATCTTCAAATTAATTAACCGTAAACAGGCGTCAACCATTTCTCCGTCGGCTCATACTTGCTTGCGCTGGCCCATTTGATCCCGCGTTGCAGCATGGCCTCGGCTTCAGGATGATCGGTCAGGTGCTTAAGATTATGGCCGAGTGAGGTGTAAAAGATTCTTCCCTTGCCATGCATTTTTTTCCACGTCACCGGCATCACACAACCTTCAATCCACGGATGGACCTTACCGGTGAAACGGGTGGTAGCCAATACTTTTACGTTGGGATCTACATGCATATAATATTGCTCACTCTTCATGGAGAAGTCGTTGAGCCCCTTGGTAATCTCGTCTTTCTTGTTCGTGATTTTTACCTCGTAGTCGATCACTCCACCGGGATGGGCAGCCCAGCTACCGCCGGTCATGTATTGATAGTCGGGGTTGTTACGGAAGGCATCACACATGCCACCGTGCCAGCCGGCCATACCTGTGCCTGCCTCGATTGCGCCCAGCAATCCTGCCTGCTGTTCCTTACTGATCTGTGACATGGTATAGATCTGTACGACAAGATCGACGGTATCCATGATCGATTTATCAGCATAGGGATCCAACGTGGCTGATGAGATGACCTCGGCGCCTTCAGATTTCAGCCACGGCACGAGGTATTCATTGTATTTCTCCGGCTCATGACCGTCCCATCCGCCATGGGTGAAAAGCACTTTTCTTCCTTTTAATGATGGGAGTGGAGGAAGCGTATCATCATCAAGCGGTTGGCTTAAAGCGTTGGCTGCGGGCAATGCTACCAATGCTCCGGCAGCAAGGGTCTTTGCCAGGAATGCACGTCGTGAATTATCGTTCATACAGGGGGATTTAATTTCGATTTGATTAAAACAAATCTAAGAGATTATCTGAATGCAATAGATGGAAAAATGATAGAAGGTGTGAGGTTGTTCTCTATATTTTTAGAAAATTAGGAAGAGCTTTTATGAGGGAATAAGGTTGCTTTTGCTTTACTGTTACTCTGTTACTGAGGTAATAAGCTTGTTGAGTCTTAGTCCAAACCATACCACAACCTTTTTACGTTAGCAGAGTGCAAGGCACAAAGTTGTTCCCGGTATTTCTAGTAGGGTGAATGTCAGTCAAGACGTCAAAATTTATCTTCTTACCTTATTGTTCATCCTCTTCTGTGTAATCGAGATCCTTTGAATAAGTCTCTTCCAATGAAGACAACGCCACCAAAGCAATTCCATACGCAATTACCCCAACCATCAGTGCACTGTAAGTCACGCTGACATAATTCCTTCCAAAAAGAAGCAATGAGTTCATAATAATGGTTGAGCCACGAACAAAATTCGGTACGCTGGTTGCCACCGTGGATCGGAGATTTGTTCCGAAGAGTTCTGCACCTACGGTAACGAACAAAGTCCAGTAACCATTGAATACGCCCAGGCAGATACAGAAAACATAAAAGAGGACATTGCTTTTCGTAGGGTACAGCAGGTAGATCAGGGCAAAGCAAAATGACATGACGATGAAAAGCCTGATAACCTTCTTCCGGCTATGAAGGTACTGACTCAGAAAGCCGCTGATAATATCACCAAAAACCTGGCCGGCAAAGAAGAACATAACTGCCTTCCCTCCATCGACAGGCTCGGGTAGATCCAGCGCCCGCCCGAACTCAGGTGACAGGGTGATGAGAATGCCGGTGACAAACCAGATCGGAACGCCCATGAGAATACTGTTGAGGTATTTTTTCAAACGCTGCCAGTTTCCAAACAGCATCGCAAGATTGCCTCGCTTGATATTCCTTACTTTCAATTTCTCAAACATGCCGGATTCAAAAACACTGATCCGAAGAACCAACAGAACAATTCCCAACCCGCCGCCGATAAAAAAAGAAATTCTCCAATCGAATAGATACGTGATGAGGTAGGCGAGCAGTGCACCCAGTACACCCATGGTCGCCACCAGCGTGGTGCCATAGCCGCGGATGGCTTTGGGGAGAATCTCGGTAACGAGCGTAATGCCGGCTCCGAGTTCTCCGGCCAATCCGAACCCGGCGATGAATCGCAGTATGGCATATTGATCGAGATTGGTTACCAGCCCGTTGCCGATGTTTGCCAAAGAATAAATCAGGATGGATCCAAAGAGCACAGAGAGCCTTCCTTTTTT
>DAOMZK010000255.1:0-4452 GCA_035438035.1 Cyclobacteriaceae bacterium
ATAGCCCGATTGGCGCGCCTCCTGGCATCGGGCCAACTCATCCACGATATAGTCAACATTAGCTTTGAACTTCGCATCACCCGTGGTGGCATACATCATCGAACAAGCGGAGAGGTAATGTCCCATGGAATGACCCGAAAGTCCATCACTTTCCCATCCGCCATACACTTCTCCTTTGGTGTGAAGGCCGGCGTTAAGATGGAATCGATGCAGTAGCCGGTCTGGCGAAATGGACAATAAATAAGCGGCGTCTTTATCCTGGGCATTTTTAAATGGGCTGCCATTGAGCAACCGGACATCATTCAGGTTAAATGCATATGCCTGAACATCGATAATGGGTTTGACTTTTACTTTTGAATTATCTTTTTCTGGCAGATACGCTTGCCCAAATGCGGTGGAAATAACCGCAATTGTAAGGATGAAGCAGCTTGATATATGGTTCGCTTTCATCCCAATCAGTTATTTATTTTCACGTCCTTTATTTTCCTTGGCAGCCAGACCTGCATCGGGTTCTGGCCGCGATTGCACCATGCATAATAGGGAATGGCTGTAACAGACTTCTCTTCCGTCGAAACAGACAATCCATCCGGGCTTGTTTTGATTGCTGGAGCAGTGAATTGAATCGTCACAACACCATCCAATAAATCCTTTTGAAAATCGGTTTTGAAAACTGCTTTGTCAGGCAAGATTAAATCCCAGGCTTTGCCCTGGTTATCGGCACCTTCGAGACAATAGATCAGCGGGCCACGCTGAAGTGCAACCCGGTCTTCGTCCTGCTTTACCTCAGCCCGTGAAACAATCCGGTTGACATTTAAAGGAAGCGTCAACTCCAGAACATCGTCTTTCTTCCAATCGCGGTCTACTATAGCGTATCCCTTTTCCATGGTATACGCCGCCGGCTTGCCATTGACTGTAAGTGTAAATGGAGACGCAGTACGATTTTCAAAAACATAAAGATCGCCGGGCACAGCCTGTCCTTGTGCCCATCCGGGTATACGCACATGCATCGCGAATTTCAATTTAGCCTTGGGCTGAACAGTAACTTTTACACTTCCCTCCCAGGGATAATTGGTCGTTATGGAAACGGGTACATCGACCTTGCCATATTTCAGGACTGTATTGCTTCCTACAAATAAATTAATCCACAATCCAGTATCGGTTGCTCCATAAATGTAGTCACCGAGTGAAGCAACAAGCCTGGCAATATTCGCAGGACAACAGGCCGTACCAAACCATTCTCTCCGGAAATGCCTGCCATTAGAGGCCAGTGGATTGCCGTAAAAAAACTTGTCGCCACTGAGTGAGAGGCCGTCGCGTGCACCATTGTATAAACTCTTTTCCAGGACATCGATGAAGCGACTGTCACCAGTAAGAAGATTCATACGTTGATTCCAGAAAACCATTCCTACGGATGCGCAGGTTTCGCAGTAAGCCTGTTCATTCGGCAAATCAAAGTCATTACTGAAGCCTTCATTGCTGCCAGACGAGCCAATGCCACCCGTAACATACATGTTGCGATACACCACATCTTCCCATACCGTATTCATCGCTTTCATATAGCCTTCATCACCGGTGAGCGCTGCTACATCTGCCGCCCCGGTGTACATGTACATGGCCCTGACAGCATGACCTGTGATTTCTTTTTGATTCCTTACGGGAACAACATCCTGGGCATAGGCTGTATCCTTCCATTCAGTCCAGGTATATCCTTTCGCGTATTTATGACCGCGTTCTTCCAACAGCCAAAATGCCAGCTGAAGATATTTTTTGTCGTTTGTCGCTTTATAGAGTTTCACCAAAGCCAGTTCAAGTTCCTGGTGCCCGGTAACCCAATGCTTTTTACCGGGTCCAAATTGTGAATTAAAATGATCAGCAAAGCGGATCGCCACGTCAAGCAGTTTGCGCTTGCCTGTCGCGTTGTAGTAAGCCACAGCCGCCTCAATCAAATGGCCACCATTGTAATCTTCGTGCATGCTCATGTCCGACCAGCGTTCATCCATACGTCCGAGTGTGTAGTAAGTACCGATGTAACCATCGGGCAGTTGCGCAGCGGCTATTTTATCAATCCATTCATCTGCCTTTTTTTCCAATGCCGGATCAGGATGGTTTTTCAATGAGTATGCAATCGCTTCGAGTGCTTTATACACATCAGAATCATCGTAGAATATCCCTTCAAACTTTTCCTCCGTTTGACCGGAAGCTTTGTCTTTCATCCGGGCCACTTTCTCAAAGTTGCGTATGCGCGGTGTTTTCACTTCCGTCTGATAGATGCAGGCCTGCAAGGTGGTGGTAGCCACCTTGTCCATCGTTGGCTTCCAGAATGCGTCGGTAACGGTCACTTTTGAAAAATTCACTGGCTCAAATTTGCGTGTCGGTGCCTGTCCGAAAGACGGGAAGCCAAACGCAATCAGAAAAGTCAAAAAGCCAAGGAATTTGCAGAAACGCATGGAAATCAATTGAGGTGTGAATATAATTATTACTTGTAGAAATGACACTTTATGGATGGGATTTCGAACGGGGTCGCGCAAAGACGCAAAGGGCTTCGAAGGGCTCAGTCTGGCAGCTACGAAGGAGCGCCGCCAATTAAACTGGCTTACCGGATGACGTCTCGTCATTCGGGTATCCCCCAGAAGTGAAAGATTATAATGGGATCGCTTGTGCCTACTTAATGGAGTGCCGGAACTTGATTCGCTCGTTCGGCAGGACATTTCATAGTTTGGTTTCGTCATGCTGAACACTCCGGATGTTGCATGTTCGATCACCCTGAGCACCCTTGACCTGTGAAGTAGAATTGATTGAATTTCGTTTTCTTGCATCATGAACCCAAAAGAATTCAGGACTGCGGCGCACCAGGTGGTAGACTGGATGGCAGACTACATGGAGAATACCGCGCAATATGAAGTAAAGCCCCAGGTGAAGCCGGGTGACATCAAAAAACAATTGCCTGCTACAGCACCGCAGCAAGCAGAATCATTTGACCAAGTTTTTAAGGACTTTAATTCCATCATCGTTCCGGGCATGACCCATTGGCAGCATCCTGGCTTTTTTGCCTACTTCCCCACGGGTGCCAGTGGTCCTTCTGTCCTGGCCGAAATGCTCTCCTCCACAATAGGAGCGCAATGTATGATCTGGCTCACATCTCCTGCGGCAGAAGAGCTCGAAGAAAGAATGATGGAGTGGCTTCGCGATATGCTCGGCCTGCCTTCTCATTTTACAGGTGTGATACAGGACAGTAGTTCATCGGCAACACTCGTTGCATTGCTTACTGCACGGGAGGCGAGATCTGAATTTCAAATTAATAAGAGCGGATTTAGTGGTGCGGAACGTTACCGTGTTTATTCGTCATCACAAGCACATTCATCGGTAGACAAGGATGTGAAGATTACAGGTTTAGGTATTGAAAACCTGGTGAAGATTCCGGTTGACAAGAATTTCGCATTAATACCTGAAGCCCTCACGAAAGCTATTGAAAATGATTTGAAGAATGGTTTTACGCCACTGTGCGTAGTCTCTACTATTGGTACTACCAGTTCGACGGCCATCGATCCGATTGCATTGATTACTGCTATTTGCAAGAAATACAATTGCTGGCATCATGTAGATGCTTCTTATTCTGGCACTGCGCTTTTGCTTCCGGAGATGCGATGGATGAGTAAGGGTGTAGAGGAAGCGGACAGCTTTGTTGTAAATCCACACAAGTGGATGTTCACCAATTTTGACTGTTCGGCCTATTTTGTGAAAGACAAGAAGGCGCTCATCAATACGTTCAGCATTTTGCCGGAGTATCTGAAGACACCGGAGGATCATCTTGTAAATAATTACCGCGACTGGGGCATACCGCTTGGGAGACGGTTCCGCTCGTTGAAATTGTGGTTTGTGATCCGGTCGTTTGGAGTCTCCGGATTGCAAGCGAAAATCAGGGAACATATTGGTTTTGGAAAATGGCTGGAGGAGAAAATTGCATCGAATAGAAATTTTGAATTACTGGCACCTGTACCGCTCAACCTGGTTTGCTTTCGGTATACGCCTACCGGCATAACCGATGAAAAGAAACTGAATGAAATCAACGCGAACTTGCTTCAAAGACTCAATGACACTGGGAAGATCCTTCTTACCCAAACGAAACTTGGAGATGTATACACACTGCGGTTTGCTGCCGGTAATGAAAAGATGACCCTGGACGATGTGAAGAGAGGGTGGAAATTGGTTGAGGAGATGGCAGGAGAAGTGGGAATTTAAAAAGACCCCAAGGGTCGGGATTAATCTCACAAGTAACGGTCATCATAGGGGATATTATTTTCAAGGCCTTATAGGTCTCTGATCACACGCCTCTTAACTATTATCTCAGCCTCTCGCTTCAATAATCCAGACCTGGCCGTCATCGAATTTTGTTACTTTTGACAGGGTTGGCATTTTTTTATCACCTCTACAACAAAATGAGAAATAAATTCC
>DAOMZK010000256.1:0-4447 GCA_035438035.1 Cyclobacteriaceae bacterium
GGAACATTTTCTTTCGCCATGGCTCGCAGTTTATTATTAGCAACAGCCTGGGACTGCGGACCTTTATACTTCCATGGCCACCAAAATTCTTCTGCCGCTTGTCCGTCCAATACGCCCTCTCCTGTGATAGCAATGTTTTCCTGACCATAGGCATAAATGAATGGAGAGTAGTTCATCAACTCGACTCCCTCAAAGCGGGTCAACACCAGCGGAAGGAACTTTTTCGTATCCCTGCTAAACAGTATGGTAGCCTCTCTGTCGATATACAGATTGACATTACTTTTTAAATGTATAGCTCCTGTGAGATACTTCCCCTTTGGAACAATGACTTTACCTCCGCCGGCTTTGTTGCAGGCCACTATTGCATTCGAGAAAGCATTCGTGCAATCAGTAGTTCCATCGCCTATCGCACCAAATCCGGTGATATTGAATTCATTTTTAGGAAATTGAGGAGGCGTGATCTGACTGAGGATTGTTTCAACCTGCCGCCAGGGATCAGCAGGAACTTGACTCCACCCAGCAACAGTAAGCATACTGCATGCAATTCCCAGTAATAATTCTACAGACAACTTCTTCAATGACATGACTTTACCCATTCACCCGTGTTGATTTTCCATTTTGAATGTGTGTTTCAAAACTAACAAAAAAGGTGCAATCGATTGCATTTATTATCCTAATTCTTAAATTGCCAGCACAAAAACAGTTTTTTTACCCGATACGCTATATTTTTTCATGATTATTAAAGATTATTACTTCGTCAGAAGCACGCAATTTTAATGCTACATGGATAAATTGTGCAACTGACAACACCTTATTGCTCTTATGAATTTGTTATTTAACACCCGCTATGCGGAACACCCACTGGAGGTAAAGAAGCACGACACAAAACAACTTCGTGACTCTTTCCTCATCAGCAACCTCTTCATTCCGGATCAGGTTTCACTTACCTACTCTCATTATGACCGGCTGATTGTCGGTGGTGTAAAACCGGTTACCCAGGCTGTGGTGCTCGAGACTTTTATATCACTGAAATCGGAATTCTTTCTTCAACGACGTGAAATAGGCATTATCAATGTAGGTGCTCAGGGAAAAGTGGTTGCTGATGGAATAGAATACACACTGGATACGAAAGAAACGCTCTACCTGGGTTCCGGAATTAAGAATGTCTCCTTTCATAAGACTGGTGCAGAGCCTCCCCTCTTTTATTTCAATTCAGCACCCGCACATAAGCATTATCCATCGCGCAAGGTTACGCTGCAGGAAGCAGAGACCAGTGATCTGGGAACCCTTGAAAATGCCAACCAAAGAACGATCAGAAAAGTGCTTGTCAACAGTGTAGTGCCCACCTGCCAGTTACAAATGGGCATAACTGAATTAAAAAAAGGAAGTATCTGGAATACCCTTCCCCCACATACGCATGACCGCAGAATGGAAGCCTACTTCTATTTTGAATTACCTGAAAATCAAGCCGTATGTCATTTTATGGGACAACCGGACGAAACCCGTCACATCTGGGTGAAGAACCATGAAGCGGTAATCTCACCGCCGTGGTCCATCCACAGCGGAGCCGGAACCAGCAATTATACTTTCATCTGGGGAATGGCCGGCGAAAATCTTGACTATGGAGATATGGACGTAGTAAAACTTCCTGACCTGAGATAAATATGAACGGGATATTTGATCTGAAAGGGAAGAAAGCACTGATCACAGGAGGCACGCATGGGCTTGGATTTGCCATGGCCAGGGGCTTGCAGGCAGCAGGTGCTAATATTTTGATCAATGGACATTCTCCGGACAAAATGAAAAATGCCCTTACGGAATTTGATAAACTTGGAATCAAAACCAAAGGCTTCCTTTTTGACGTGACGGATGAAAAGTCTGTCATTCAGAACATTGAGTCCATCGAAAAAGAATCCGGTCCGATAGACATCCTGATTAACAATGCCGCCATTATCAAGCGCGTTCCGATCATCGATATGGAGGTTGCCGATTTTCGCCAGATCCTGGATGTCGATCTCGTTGGGCCATTCATCGTATCGAAAGCGGTGGCCCGCCATATGATCAATCGGAAAGCGGGGAAGATTATCAACATGTGCTCGATGATGAGCGAACTGGGAAGAAATACGGTTTCGGCTTATGCTGCGGCCAAAGGTGGATTGAAGATGCTGACAAAAAATATGGCCACCGAATGGGCCAGACACAATATACAAGTGAACGGCATTGGTCCGGGGTATTTTGCAACAGAACAGACTGCCCCCATCCGCACTCCGGGTCACCCTTTTAACGACTTCATCATCAGCCGGACGCCAGCCGGTCGCTGGGGAGTGCCTGAAGATCTTATGGGAACTGTGGTCTTCCTGGCTTCAGCGGCAAGTGATTTTGTTAACGGTCAAATTATTTTCGTTGACGGTGGTCTGCTGGCTACCATTGGCAAACCTATCAATGAGGCCTGAGTGAAATATGAAAAAAGAGAGATCAACCATTCATGATATTGCCAAGAAACTGAATATTACAGCTTCAACAGTTTCGCGCGCACTGAAAGACCATCCGCGCATCAGCGACGCCACCAAGAAAGCGGTGCAGCGGACAGCCATAAAACTAAACTACCAGCCCAATCACATTGCCGCAGCCTTGCGGAACGGAAGAAGCAACATATTGGGAATCATCGTGCCAAACGTTGACAGGAGTTTCTTTGCCTCCATTGTGCGTGGAATTGAAGAGATTGCTAATGGCTCACATTACAACGTGATGATTTGCCAGACATACGATAATTATGAAAAGGAAGTAGCCAACGTGGAAGCCCTGCTCAGCGCAAGAGTTGACGGAATACTTGTATCCTATGGAAAGGAAACAATAGACTTTAGCCATTTCCTGAAAGTGAAAGAAAGAGGGATACCACTCATTCTCTTTGACCGTTCCAATGATGAACTTGAAGTAAGTCATATTGTGGTCGACGATTTCCTCGGCGCCTACAAAGCCACTGAACATCTGATCGAGCAGGGATGCAAACGAATTGCTCATTTTACCAATACGCGTAAAATCTCCATCTACAAAGAAAGGTTAAGAGGTTACCGGGAAGCATTACTGAACAATGGGCTTCCGTTTGATGAGACCCTCGTTGTGGAGAGCAACCTGCAACTGGAAGACGGCAGGAAAAGCATGGAAAAGCTGCTTAAGCTAAAAACCCTACCGGATGGCATCTTCTCCTCCAGTGCGCTTGGTATTTTGGGTGCCCAACAAGTATTGAAGGAAAATAAATTGAGAATTCCAGAAGATGTGGCGCTCGTAGGATTCACCAACGAAGCCTTTACATCATTTACGGATCCCCCCATCACTACGGTGGATCAACACAGCACCCGTATGGGCAATGCTGCAGCCGAAATTTTTCTTCAGGAAATTTCGAGCGGAGTAAAGAAATTCATTCCTCAAAAAATTGTACTCAAACCAGAGCTTATTGTACGTGCTTCCTCACTGAGGACAGCAACAGAGAAATAAATTCATTTCAACATCACTACCATGCTGAAAAAACTTAATCGCAAAGGCGTTTCTACCATCAGTCGTCCCGTGAAAGTGCTCCAATTCGGTGAGGGAAATTTCCTCAGGGCCTTTGTTGACTGGATCATTGACAATTTGAATGAGAAGACTGGATTCAACGGAAATGTCTGCGTCATTCAGCCTATTCAAAACGGCATGGGCAACAAAGTCAACGAACAGGATGGCTTATACCATGTTGTGCTGAATGGAATCTCGAATCAAAAGGCCACGCGAGAGATACGGCTCATTACCTGTGTCGAAGGAGTAACCAATCCCTTCCTTGATTTTCAGGCCTACCTGGATTTGGCAGTGAACCCGGATCTGAAATTCATTGTGTCAAACACCACCGAAGCCGGTATTGTATTCAATCCAAAAGATACCAACCCTGATACTTTGTCAGAAAGCTTCCCGGGAAAGCTGACCACCTTATTATATCATCGGTTTAAAAAATTAAGTGCAACACCGGAAAGCGGTCTCATTCTTCTTCCATGCGAATTGGTTGAGAAAAATGGACTCCTGCTCCGCACAGCCATCTTGCAATACATCGATCATTGGCACTTACCAGATGCGTTTAAAAAATGGATTATAGAGAACAACACCTTTTGCAATACGCTGGTGGATCGTATAGTGCCTGGTTTCCCCAAAGAGACCATTAACGAAATAAAAGAGGAAACAGGATTTGACGATAACCTTGTAGTCATGGCAGAACCGTTTCATTTGTGGGTTATTGAAGCCCCTTCGCATGTTCAGGAAGTATTGCCAACAGCTAAAGCGGGGTTACAGGTTATTTTCGCCAATGACCTCACACCTTATCGCACCCGCAAAGTGCGCATACTCAATGGTGCTCACACCGCGATGGTGCCCGTCGCATATCTCAACGGACTGCGCACGGTACGTGAATCTATAGAGGATC
>DAOMZK010000257.1:0-4431 GCA_035438035.1 Cyclobacteriaceae bacterium
ATATCATCTTTTGAAGGGGTCGCGGAAATCAAAATGTGACGGGAGTTATATTCATTACCCCGGCGGTCTTTAAGCTGCATGATGTGAAATCCAAACGGCGATTTGAAAGGCTGGGAAATCTCCCCGATTTTAATTTTAAATGCCATTGCTTCATATTCCGGCACCATGGCACCTCGTCCGACATAGCCCATCTCGCCACCATTCTGTTGTGCACTGGGATCTTCGCTATATTTTCTTGCCAACTCATTCCAGTTTTCTCCTGCGAGAATTCTGGCCCGAATGTCACTTAAACGTTTCTTGGTTTCGAATTCCTGTGATTCACTTACCTTGGCTACCCGGACAATCTGTGCCACCTCCACGTCGGCGGAGTAGAACGGAAGACTGTCGGTGGGAATGCGATTAAAAAACCGTTTTACTTCTGAAGGTGTGATGGTGATATCTTTTGTAATCTTGCCGTGCATGGCTGAAGCCATCATCTGTTCTTTCACCTGATCACGCAATTCAAGTTTAATCTGGTCAAGGCTTTTACCGTAGGTGCGTTCCAATTGCTCAGGTGAATTACCTGAATTCTGGAGGATCATATTCATCCGTTGATCGGTATTATTATCAACCTCGAGATCGGTGATGAGTACCGAATCGATTTCAGCCTTGGCGACCAGTAATTTATTTACGACGAGCTGTCCCAGCAAACCGCATTTTGATTGCTCGCCAGCAGCTCCCCCGTTGGCAAGATAGTTCTGATAGGCTCCTTCCAGCTCCGATCGAAGGATAATATAATTATCCACTTTCGCGATAATTTTATCCACGACAAAGCCTTTGGGCTCTGCATCCTGGGTATGCCCATTAATCCATACCCCAAGTAACAGGAGGCTACTTGTTAAAAATTTCGAAATCCTTCTGTTTAACCGCATTTTCATACACTTCATCTTCCAGGGTCCTCGCAAGTTCTACTTTTCTTTTGTTTAAGAGAATATTTCGTATGTCTTCCTTCACGAATTCCAACGGTGAAACGTTGTCTGAAATTTTATATTCATCTATTTTAAGGAAGTACAAAAAGTCATTGCTGCTTGTCTCGTAAAAAGGATTGGTCTTCAGGAACTGAATTTTGTTTGGGATCTCAGCCATGGGAGAATTGGCCACCAGCTTGTCAAATTCAATCCAGGAACTGTCACTCAGGTGATAGGCAACAGAAAAGCTCAGGCAATAGGAACGCAGCTCACCCTGATCTTTTTCCTTTTTAGAGAACAGCATCTCCTTCACCTTGTTGGTGCGGGGGGCAGTTGTCGGCACCTTGATGTAAGTACCACGAACAATATTCTGCTTCAGTATAAAATTATCAAAATGAGATTTATAATAGGATTCTATTTCCTTGTCGGAAATACTGTCATCCAGGTGTTGCTGAATGTAAAAATTCTGATACTCGTAACCAATAAGGCTATAGCGATAGTCCAGTACTTTGCGGTTTACCTCGACTTCATTGATATTAATCCTTTTCATCGCCTCGCTGATGATAAGTTGCTTGCGCACCCAACTGTTGATGTAGGCAGTTACGCGCGCAATACTGTCAGCTGAAGTTGAGTTCTGATCCACAATTCCCACCAGTTCATCCTGATAAAGATATTTGTCATTGACCCGCGCTACTGCTTTTCTTTCAGGAGTGGAGGGCAGATCATTCTGTTTCTTCATACGAATCAAATCACATCCTGATACACATAACAGGAGCAAAAAGAAATTCGCAGCAGCGAAAATCCGATATCGTTGACCAGGATTCACTTTTTGGTTAATTCATTTATAACGAGCTTTTTCCCCCGGGTATTGACTTTCACCTCATATTTTTGTTTCAACGTGATCACCCAATTCTTTTCAAGCTCATCCTGGTAGCCCGAGATCACCTGGGGCCGGGCTTCTTCAAGGGTCTTTGTGCCTGGCGGCACCAGGCTATCAATGGCCACAAGATAGTAAGTTCCATCGACCTCCGTGGTGTGAATACCAATGGCCCATGAAACTTTATCGATCGCTTTGCTGTCACCCTTTTCATACTTTCGCAAAGGTGCTATGGTTTTGAATTTAGCAGCATCTTCTTTGCGTATAGTATCTCCTTTACTCACCTTGTTGACGATATCCTGCATAAACTGTTTGTCTGTTGAAGAATAAATGCGTGCCCTTACCCGATTGCCGGCAGAATATTTTTCTTTGTTGACAAGATAATACTGTCGTTGACCCAGGGTGTCCTGAGAAGCCTTGTTCCATACCTCCTCTTCCATGATTGTAAAAAGTAAAATCCCTTCTTTGTATTCTGTCACGAGCGCCCTAAATCCCGCATCCTGCTCCATGAGTTGGACCTCTTCCGCTTCATTTACCTTTTCTTCAATAAATTTTTCGTACAGTTGGTTTATATAAACTGCGGGAAGAAGCGTATTGGATTGTTGTGATTTTTCAACAAACGAAATGAACATGCGACAGGAATATTTTTTTTCAGCCAATGTAAAAAGGGTTTTCAACGAGGTGTCTTCTGTTCCGTGAAATTTCCATGAACCCCTTTGAAGACTGGTGTCGGCGAAAGAAAATAATCTTGTCTTTACGCTGGCGTCTTCAGCAAAGTGAAATTTCCGCTTTTTCTCCTCCAGCATTTTCCTGCTAACCATTTGCATTCGATCATCCCGGCTCACGCGGCGTTGTATTGATGCTTCCATCTCTTTGTAGGGAGGCAGCGGAATCTTTTTCTCAAGGCGGATAATGTGCCAGCCATAGGCGGACTTGAAAGGATCTGAAATCTCATTGGGCTCCTTCAAAGAAAATGCCACTTCCTCGAATTCAGGAACTGCCGCCAGGGCCCCTGTTCCAAAAGATTTCAGTCTTCCACCCGTATTTTTTGTAGAGGCGTCATCAGAATATTCTTTACAAAGTTCATCCCAGCTCCGTCCACCCCGCAATTGATCTGCTATTTCGAATATTTTATTTTTTATCCGGGAATCATCCGTTGTTCCCGTTCTTAGCAAAATGTGAGATACTTCAACTTCACCCCTCGCTGGTCTCCTGTCCTTCACTTTGATCAGGTGGTACCCAAACCGTGTCCTCACCGGTTCTGAAATTTGCCCTGGAGTAAGATTATACGCTGCCTCTTCAAAGGGATAGACCATTTGCAGCGCCGAGAAATAACCCAGGTTGCCGCCATTGGTTTTTGCAGAAGGATCCTCTGAGAATTTTCTGGCCAGTTTCTCAAAATCTTCACCGTGTACAGCCTGATCCCGAATGGATACAATTTTCTTGTAGGCTGATAATGTATCTTCCGGTGTCTTGATCCGCTCGCACAGGGCCTTGGCGATGTCGATGTCGAAGCCCTTCCAGCCGCCCTTGCCGTCCTTCTGGCTGAACGGCGGGTAGTTGCCCTCGATGCCGACCTTCAGAACGCTCCAGTCGGCGGCCTTTGCCCCGACGGCAGCCGGTCCGACGACCGCCGCCAACACCAATCCGACCCATCGTCCGCGCATGCAGGACCCCCTGAAAGTTCGACCGGCGCAATATCCGCAGCCGCCCGACACGCGTCAAGCGCGGTAATGTTGTCCTTCAGTGACGGTGGACGCCGGCGAGGAACTTGCGGAAGTGCTCGCTGCGCGGATTGGCGAACGTCTCGGCCGGCGGGCCCTGCTCGTCGATCAGGCCTTCGCGGAGGAAGATCACCTCGCTCGAGACCTCGCGGGCGAAGCCCATCTCGTGGGTGACCACGATCATGGTCCGCCCCTCCTCGGCGAGGCTGCGCATCACCCGCAGCACCTCGCCGACCAGCTCCGGATCCAGCGCCGAGGTCGGCTCGTCGAACAGCAGGACCTCGGGCTCCATCGCCAGCGCCCGGGCGATCGCCGCGCGCTGCTGCTGGCCGCCCGAAAGATGGATCGGGTAGTAGTCCTGGCGCTGCAGGATGCCGACCTTGTCGAGCAGCAGGCGGGCCCGGTCGATGGCCTCCTTGCGCGACACGCCGAGCACGTGGATGGGCGCCTCGATGACGTTCTCGAGGATCGTCATGTGCGACCACAGATTGAACTGCTGGAAGACCATCGAAAGCTTGGCGCGCATACGCTGGATCTGCTTCGGATCCTCGGGCTCGAGCTTGCCGTCGCGGCCGACCAAGGAGAGCAGGCTCGAGCGCACCGTGCCGAAGTGGTCATACAGCTCACGGTTTTGGCGGTAGAGGTTCCGCACCAGCTCGACCCCGCCGCGCGCCCAGCCGAGGACCTCCGGTAGAGGGGCCAGCAGCTCGTCTCGCTCGGCGGCGCTGATGGGCTTGTTCACGCCGCCCGGGATCGAGCCGGTGCCGTGCACCCGTTTGCCCATGGTGATCCGGATGATCTCCTGGCCGTACTTGCGCAGCAGGATCCCTTGCCGCGCGATGTCGGGATAGCCGGCCAGCACGCCGACCACGTTTCGCCGCTC
>DAOMZK010000258.1:0-4431 GCA_035438035.1 Cyclobacteriaceae bacterium
TCATGATGCCGTCGTCGATCGTCGAACGTCCGGCCACGTTGTGGCCGCCGCCGCGCACGGCGACACGCAGGCCCTCGTCGCGCGCCAACCTGACGGCGTCGACGACGTCGGCCACGCCGCGACAGCGAGCGATCACGACGGGCCGCTTGTCGACGAGACCGTTGTGCACCTTTCGTGCAGTCTCGAACTCGAGGTCGTTCGGCTTGAGCAGCTGGCCGTTGAATGTTTTGGCGAGCTCATCCACGGCGTTGAGCAACGATGCTGTTGCAACCATTGGCGCCCCCTTTCGGCAGTCACTGTCGAATGACGGGAAGCGTGCTCTTGATGGGCTGCGGTTGGCAAGAAACTCGCAGCACCCTGATGCGAGCGGGCTCAGCCCTTGCCGGCGGTCGGCATGAAAAACCCTCGCCAACGCGTTGAAACGCTAGTCATCTTCCGCGGTGTGCCCTTTCGGCAACTTCCCGCGGCATTCAGTGGCTGTCAGAGGGTTGTAATAGACGTGACTTCCACGTGTTCACCACATAGCCTGGATTGCCTGCTTCTCTCTATGGATGCATAGTGACGGCTCATTGGGACGGCGTCGGTCGCCGAGCAGGTAGGGGTACCCGTTCGGCGGATCTATCGGCGCCGTGGAGTGGGAGCGTTGGGTGTTCGACATCTCAGAGGGTGAAGGCGCGCGTACCCTCACAAGACGCGCGGAGCACACGTCGGCGGTCGGCGTTGCCTGGAACATCACGGCATCTTCGGCGAAGCTGCGAGGTCCTCGCATCCTGGTCGTCGAGGGTTCTCTTCTGATGGCCGACTCGATCTGCGACACGCTGCAGGGGCACGGCTACACCGTGGTTGGTCCGACCGACTCGCCCCAGGAGGCTTGTGTTCTCGCGTGGACAGCAGAGCTCGCTGGCGCCGTCCTGAAACTGAAACCGGGCGAGGACGACCTTTGCCTGTAAAGTTTAAAGATTGAAATTCAAAACTTATTTGGCAACGGAAAACCCATTGACGAGTCTTCGAAAGACTATGCGCGGATTGTTAACCGAAGGCACTTTGACCGTGTCAATAACCTTTTAAAGGATGCGGTCGAACAAGGCGCAACACTTGATTTGACCGGTTCGGTAAACGAATCACAGAATTTTATCAGTCCGGTTATCCTGTCCGACATTCCAGCGGGTGCAAAGATTATGGAAGAAGAAATTTTCGGACCGCTGCTTCCTGTTATTACATTCAAAGAAAAGGAAGAAGTTGTTAATCAGATTAACAGCAGACCAAAACCCCTGGCACTTTACATCTTTAGCCAGAAGCGGGCATTTCGGAATTATATATTGAAGAATACTTCGGCCGGCGGTGTGTGCATTAATGAATGCGTCCTCCAGTTTACGCATCCCAACCTGCCTTTTGGCGGTGTAAATAACAGCGGCATAGGCAAGTCGCATGGTTATTCCGGTTTCCTCGCTTTTTCAAATGAAAAGCCTGTATTGAAGCAAAAAAATGGTTGGTCCGGCCCCTATTTGCTGTATCCTCCTTATACTCAGAAGATGAAGAAGGTGGTGGATATCCTGTTAAAGTGGTTTTAATTCAAATTTAATAGGGCAGGCCATCGTTGAGATGGTTGTTGCTTCCGGGATGTGTAATTTTACAGCCTCAAATTTTCCCCTATGAAACTGTTCAAAAAACTGCTGATTGGCATTTTAATTTTTGTTGGAATTCTGGTAGCGGCGGCCATGATCCTGCCGGTTGTATTCAAAGATGATATTAAAGCAGCCATTGATAAATCCATTGCAGAAAATGTCAACGCAGATGTGGTTTTTGATGTGAATGATTTTAGCTTGTCTGTGTTCAGGCACTTTCCAAATATCACAGCTGAAATTAAAGATCTGGGCGTATTCAATCGGGCTCCTTTTGAAGGTGAACATCTTTTTGTGGTGAACAGGCTCGAAGTCGAGATCAATCTGTTTGATGTCGTGTTTGGCGACAAACTCCGGATAAAGGGAATCACATTGGTCAAGCCGTTGATCAATGTAAAAGTATTGGCCGATGGCCGTGCCAATTACGATATCAGCTACCCCTCGAAAGACACAGTGAAGGCAACAGAGGAGCCTTCCCAGTTTTCAATCGGCATTGATCACTGGGAAGTAATCGACGGCGATATAGCGTATGATGATAAATCCATTCCCTACTTCCTGTCATTAAAAGGACTGGATCATACCGGCAGCGGCGATTTTACACAAGATGTTTTTGATTTGAGAACCCACACCATTGCAGATACCGTAACGACTGCGATGGGCACCATGCAGTTTTTGACCAACAAACGTGCGGAGGTGGATGCCGTCATTTCCATAAGTGAAAATATTTCCAAGTTCACCTTCAAGGAAAATTCAGCGAAGATCAATGACTTTGCGCTTGGTTTTGACGGATGGTTTAAGATGAACCCGGATAATTATGCAATGGATATAACGTATAAAAGTCCTGATAACTCGTTCAAAAGTCTGCTTTCCCTGGTACCGGGTATTTACACAAAGGATTTTAAGCAGATAGAAACCAAAGGCGATCTTTCTTTTTCGGGATTTGTGAAAGGCGCTTATAGCGACAAGCAAATGCCAGCATTCAATCTGGATTTGAAAGTGAAAGATGCCATGTTCAAGTATCCTGATCTGCCGACGGCAATCAATAATATAAATATGGATCTCCTTGTCGATAACAAGGATGGAAACATCTCCAATACGCTGGTTGATTTGAAGAAACTTCATCTTGATTTAGGATCAAACCCGATGGATGCGAGGCTGCGCATTGAAAACCTGAAGGATTACCAAATGGATGGCAATTTGAAAGCCGTTTTCAATCTCGCAGAATTGAATAAGATGTTTCCCATGGAAGGTCTTGAAATGAAGGGAACGTATTCGGTGAATGCATCAGCTAAGGGTGTGTATGACAGTCTGAAGAAATTGATTCCTGCCATTGATGCGTCAATGTCACTGGCGGACGGATATGTGAAGTCATCCCAGTTTCCGCTGCCATTGCAAGACTTGAAGATGCGTGCTACGATCAAAAATACTTCCGGCCGCATGTCTGAAACAGTGATTGCTGTCGATGATTTTTCCATGTTAATGGATGGGGAGAAGCTGTCAGCGTCCATGACCTTGCAAAACCTGGATGACTATACCTGGGACATCAAAGCCAATGGTGGTCTTGATCTTGAGAAGATGACCAAAATATTTCCGTTAAAAGATATGACGGTAGCCGGGAAACTGAAGGGGTCTGTTCAAACGAAAGGAAAGATGTCGGATGTAAATGCCAAGCGTTACGACAAATTGCCAACCAGCGGCTCGGTCTCACTTCGTGATTTCAAATATGAGTCCAAGGGAATGCCGGCGGTGACCATTGCACAAGCTGACGCAGCGTTTGATCCAAGAAAAATTGAATTAAGTAAACTGGACGGTACTGTGGGAAAAAGTGATTTTAAGGTCAATGGGATTGTAACGAATCATATTGGCTACGTTGTAAATAATGAAACGCTCAGCGGAACGGTCAATTTCAATTCTCAGCTTTTTGATTTGAATGAATTCATGACCGATTCAGGGGCTCCGACTTCCACGGACACAGCTTCATTTGGTGTGATCCCGATACCGCAGAATATTGACTTCACTTTGAAGTCGGCCGTGAACACCGTGAAAATTATGGATTACACGATGAGTGATGCAAAAGGGGATGTAGTGCTGAAGGATGGCGTAGCCAATCTCAGCGGCCTTAAATTCAATATGCTGGGCGGAGGATTTACGGTCAATGGTGCCTACAATGCGCGTGACATCAAACACCCGAAATACAATTTTGATCTGAAGATTGTAAATCTGGCCATACAGAAAGCGGCCAATTCTTTTTCTCTTGTGAAAACGTACGCACCATTTGCCGGGCTTGTCGACGGAAATTTTTCAACTGATTTTAAAATTGATGGTGAATTAAAACAAAATATGATGCCCAACCTGGCTACGATTAATGGAGGTGGACTTATAAAAATTGCGGAGGCCGTCATGAAACAATCGCAGTTGGTTTCGGGGGTTTCATCGCTGGCCAACCTGGGCAACACGAGCACGGTCAATCTGAAGGATGTATTGATGTCGGCCGCCATCAGCAATGGCCGTTTGAGTGTGAAACCGTTTGATGTCAGCATGGGTGATTATGCCACTACCGTGACCGGAAGCACTGGCCTTGACGGATCTATTGACTACACGCTCAAAATGCTCGTGCCTGCCGGACAACTGGGGTCACAGTTGCAGTCACTCACCAATAAATATACAGGGTCCACCAACGCCACTGACAAAATCCCGTTGACACTCGGGGTGACGGGATCTTACAGCAACCCGAAAACGGCCCTGCTCTCCTCAGCCCAACAACAACAAGCCAAGGAGGCGGTTACAAAAGCTGCCGAACAGAAAGGTA
>DAOMZK010000259.1:0-4423 GCA_035438035.1 Cyclobacteriaceae bacterium
CGATTGACGATTGCGCACTAATCGACAATCGTACATCGTACATCCTAACATTATTTCTTTGCCTTCTCCCCCAGCTTCTGTACGGCCTCCTTCTGATCCTGTCTCACAGTCGGATATTGAATCCCGAGCTGCTCGAGATAAGTCTTGTACTTCTCAGGATTGTAGTAGGTTTCTTTCAGCTTGGGTGCATACTCGGTCATAATCTTTTTATTCAGGTAAATCGCGGGCAAATCCTTCTCACCAACCAGTGGCGTATATTTCTGGTCCTTGGTTTGTTCATTTCTGTAATAGTCCCAGGCATCCTTAATGATCACGGGATTCAACAACAAATCAATCAACGTCATGGCTTCAGCTTTTGCGCCGTACACTATTCCTTTATGAGCAATCGGTGTTGCCATGGAAATCGCATTGGACCAATGGTGACCTGGTAAACCCGGGATATTGGACGGATAACGCAGTACGATGGTGGGTAAGGACCATGATATATCGGCGATATCATCCGAGCCGCCGCCCATGGTCATC
Source organism: Cyclobacteriaceae bacterium (assembly GCA_035438035.1). Lineage (GTDB taxonomy): Bacteria > Bacteroidota > Bacteroidia > Cytophagales > Cyclobacteriaceae > ELB16-189. The sequence goes on from DAOMZK010000259.1 coordinate 523, forward strand.
ATCTGACTTCCCATTACATTCACCATGCCTATCCGGCTCGGCATACCCATGGTGTCCAGCTTTAGTGCAAGGCCTTCTTTTTTCGGAGCACCCAATTCAATCTGCGAAGCCTTGGCGAGTAATTGGTCTTCCGACGACCACGTAGGCAGGCCGACACGTTTAATATTTTTATACATCGCCTCAGCCATGGGTTTATTGAAATGGCCAGGCCAGGCAGATCCCAAAATATCATAGGTAAATTTCGTATCGGTCATCAAGGCAGCGCCTTCAGCCATCTTTACGCCGATGTCAAATAATTTTTTGATGTTAGGATAGGTCCGTTCACGGAAATAATACCATACTGCCGCTTTCGAAGGAACGACGTTGGGCTGATCGCCACCGTCTGATATTACATAATGCGAACGCTGTGTCAATTCAAGATGCTCTCTGCGGAAGTTCCAACCGATGTTCATCAATTCCACTGCGTCCAATGCACTGCGTCCGCGCCACGGTGCCCCGGCTGCATGAGCCGCAGCTCCTTCAAAATTAAAACGCACAGAAACAAGTCCGGTGTTTCCTGCATCGCCATAGGATACCCCGAGGTTATCACCTACGTGAGTGAAAATGCAGGCGTCCACATCTTTGAAGTATCCTGCCCTTACATAATATGCTTTTGTAGCCACCAGTTCTTCTGCAATTCCGGGCCATAACATCAGGGTGCCTGAAATTCTTTCACGCTCCATAATTTTCTTGATCGCCAGTGCCGCAATGATATTCAAGGCCTGGCCTGAATTGTGACCTTCACCATGACCGGGTGCACCCTCCACAATCGGGTCATGATAAGCCACTCCTGGTTTTTGAGAAGCCTTGGGTATACAATCCACATCCGAACCCAATGCGATCACCGGCTTGCCCGATCCCCAAGTGGCAATCCAGGCGGTTGGCACACCCGCCACTCCCTTTTCAATTTTGAATCCGTTTTTCTCCAGTAGGCCCGTCAGATAGTTTGAAGTTTCATATTCCTGGAATCCCAATTCCGAAAAACTGAAAAGCATGTCATTAATCTGCTGACCGAGCGTCGCATTCATCTCCACAGCAAGTGCAGCTTCACTTTTTAGTTTCTCAATTTTCTTTTGTGTCTCCTGTGCGGACACCGCCAGCACGAAGGCGGTGGCAAAAAATGAGAGTAAATATTTTTTCATGGTTAATCGTTTAGTGTATGGCTACGATTGCAAGATAATAGATTGGTGCACTGACTCAAATACTTTACAGGAAGCTATAAAACCGGTGTTTTGAGGGTAAATATTCAATTCTATATGATTTTGGTTTATTTTATAAACTAATTTACATTTGTAACGTTTAGTCCATAAAAGCTATACTATTGGACTTTAATACTGAATTCAGAAGGAACTTATTTAGGGGCAGCACGGGGTTTGTCCTGCAGCGCCTGGTCCATTACATCCGCATTAAAAAAGAACTGGTATGAATACTGATAATGAAAAACTTTCCGCTCAGCAAAGCCTTGACATCATTTCTAAAATGATTGAGCAGGCGAAGGGCAACGTACAAAAAAACAGTTTCTATTTTCTCCTTTGGGGATGGACCATCCTGACGTGTAATCTTGGAATTTACATCATGATCCAGTTCACCGATATCGGGAATCCATTCTGGATATGGCTGCTCACGATTCCGGCAGGTATTGCCAGCAGTCTGCATGGCCGGAAGCAGGAAAGGATCAAAAGCCACACCCACCTTGATGCCGTCAACCAGTGGTTATGGATTAGCTTCGGGGTGATCTGCTTCACCATTGTGGCATTCGGACAAAAAATTAACTGGCAGATCAATCCAATCATTATCTGCATGAGTGCTGTGCCCACTTTTGTATCAGGAATTACATTGCGTTTCAGGCCGCTTATCCTCGGTGGTTTAAGTTTTTGGATCTGCGGAGTCATCATTTTCTTTCTGCCTGTGAAAGAGCAATTCCTTTTATCCTCTTTTGCAATCGCCGTGGGCTACCTCGTGCCCGGCTACTTGCTGAAATCAAAAAAAGGCTGATATGTTTAAAGAACTCGATCCGTTGCTGCACTCGCAATTGAGGTTGGGGGTCATGTCCCTTCTCATGAGCATGGAATCAGCTGAATTTGGATTCCTGAAGGAAAAGACCAACGCCACTGCCGGCAACCTCAGTGCACAATTGGATAAGCTATCGGAGGCCGGATATATCACGATAGAAAAATCTTTCAAGGGAAAGTATCCGCTCACCACCTGCATGATCACGAAAAAAGGATTGAAGGCTTTTGAAGAATATGTAAATACCTTGAAACAATACATCCATAAATAGATAATAAAAAAAATGAAACGGATCAAAAGAATTTTATTGCTGTTGATGGGTGTCCTGATCCTGATATTTATTTACCTGGACATGAAAGCTGTTCCTTCAATTTCTCTTGCCCGTCCGTCTCTACACATTGCTCAACCTTATTTTATTATTCTATGAAGAATCTTATTCATGACATGACTGGCCTGATCCATGTTGGCAGCGCGGTAATTGCCATGGTATTGGGTACCTGGATATTGATCATCCAAAAAGGTACACGCTTCCACAAACGAATGGGATATGCCTATGCAGTAAGCATGTTGATTGTAAATGGATCCGCCTTCAACAGTTATCATTTGTTCGGAACTTTTGGTCCGTTTCATTTCACTGCACTGATCAGCCTAGTCACCCTGGCCCTGGGCATGGTGCCCGTCATCAGGAGAAAACCTGAAAACTGGCTGGGGCGACACATGAGCTGGATGTATTTTTCTGTCGTCGGACTTTATGCCGCCTTTTTTTCAGAAGTATTGGTTCGCGTTCCGGGAACTCCCTTCGCACCTACAGTAAGTTCAGCATCCGTCCTCACAGTCGCCGCGGGCATGTGGGTATTTTTCAGAAAGCGAAAAATGTGGATGTCACGATATTCACTAAAAAGCCGAAGGTGACGAAAGGAACCAGGCTTCCGGAATTATTATTATTTTTAATAATCTGAAATTCCGATTGCCATGTCACGCACCCTCACACTGACCTTCCTGTCCCTCCTCTTCACCTCAATAATTTGCAGAAGTCAATACCTCCGCGTAACCGATAGTTTTGATGACAACCGTAATAATTGGTACCAGGGCGAAAGCAAGGGGACCACTGAGCATATCCGTGACGGAAAACTCTTCATTAGCGCCGAAAACGGTTGGATCACTACCATCAAGCCCTATGTAGCTTTTGAAAAAGATTTCACGTTACAGGCGTCTATCAGGCAGACGGGTGGCGTTGACAACTACGGCATCGGACTTGCCTGGGGCTGCCATTTTAATAACAATGACCGAAACTATTTTGTCATCACCTCCAACGGCTATTACATGGCTGCCAGCGGCATTGAGGAGGCAAAAACAAAATCTCCCGGAATAGGAGAATGGGTTGTGTACAAACCAATAAAACCCATGGGTGAAACCAATATTCTGCGCGTAGAACAACGCTCGGGGAACCTCTCCTTTTATATTAACGGCGACAAAGTTTTCACCACCCGGGCATTCCGCTGGCCGGGAACGGAGGTGGGCATAATCGCTTTTAATAAACTAAGCTATGAAGTCGACGACTTTTCATTCGACCAGGGCGGAGGAAAAATCAATTTGCCTGTCAATCTCACAAAAGGATTTGTAAAGGAAAATCTCGGACCCAACATCAATACTAACATTGACGATTTGTCGCCTCAAATCTCAGCAGACGGCAGGAGTTTGTATTTCGGGCGTGAATACTACGAGGGAAATATCGGAGGAGTGACGGACTGGGAAGACTTTTACATTTCCCGCCTGGAAGGAAATCAATGGAGCAAAGCCGAAAATCTGGGCACCCCGATCAACAGTAATTCTACAGATAATATTCTGGCTG
>DAOMZK010000260.1:0-4422 GCA_035438035.1 Cyclobacteriaceae bacterium
TTTCTGGCGAGGACGCATCTCAATTATGTCAACCTGAAAGGCTCTAACCTGAATTCCTCCAATCTTTCCAACGCCTCTTTGCTTGAAGCCAACCTGGAAAATACGCGTCTCAATCAAACTAATTTTGAAAATGCAAACTTGAATCAGGCTACGCTGAAAGCAGCGTATGCGAGCGGCGCCAATTTCAAGGATGCTTTCCTGATCAAGGCGCAGTTTGAAAATGCTTTCCTGATCAAAACCAATTTCATCAATGCTTATCTGATGGAGGCGAATTTCAAAAACAGCTTTCTCGTGGGCGCCGATTTTGAAAATGCAAGTTTGTACAAAGCGGATTTCAGGGGAGCGAAGGGATTAAGCATAGAGCAATTGGCGAAAGCTAAAACGCTTTACCTGGCAAAATTTGATGATGATTTACAGCAACAGGTCAGATATTTGATTCCAGATCTTGTGGAAGTCTAACCCTTTGATTTTGCAGATGTAATTTAAAAATACTTACCTTTGTTTTGAGCAACAACGGTTTCGGAAAACGGGGCCGTTGTTGCTTTTTTTCTCAGTTCATGGCGCCCGGTCTCCGGAATTATTGAACGTCATGTAAACAAAAATATATGAGCAGTAAAACATCTTATTATACTAAAGAAGGCCTTGAGAAGTTGAAGAATGAATTGAGCACCTTGAAAACTAAAGGACGGGCTGATATTGCGCGGCAGATTGCAGAAGCACGGGATAAAGGTGATCTGAGTGAGAATGCAGAATACGATGCAGCGAAAGATGCGCAGGGTCATCTCGAGGCTAAGATCAACCAGTTGGAAAATCTGATGTCGAATGCAAGGCTCATTGATGAGAGTAAACTGGACACGTCATCGGTTTCGATCCTTTCCAAAGTGACGATCAAAAACAAGAAGAACAATGCTTCCGTGACGTATATGCTGGTATCAGAAGAAGAGGCCGATCTGAAAGCAGGTAAAATTTCAACCAAATCACCAATAGGGAAGGGACTGTTGGGAAAAAAGAAAGGAGATGTTGTGCCTATTAAAACACCTGCCGGCGAGTTGGAATTCGTTATAGTGGATATTGCAATCTGACGATGGCCTCCATCTTTACAAAAATCATCAAGCGGGAAATTCCCGCCCACATTGTAGCGGAAGATGACCACTTTATTGCTTTCCTTGATATCATGCCGCTCACCAAAGGACATACATTGATTGTGCCCAAAGTGGAAGTGGACTACTTTTTTGATCTCGACGACTCTACCTACACAGGCTTAAATCTTTTCGCCAGGAAAGTATCAAAGGCAATACAAAAAGCAACAAGATGTAAACGCGTTGGAGTGGCTGTGCTGGGTATGGAAGTGCCGCATGCTCATATCCATCTTGTTCCTATGAATGCCATGCGTGATATGAATTTTGCGAATGCCAAGCTGAAACTGACTAATGAGCAGTTGGCAGAAGTGGCGGACCAAATTAAGCATGCCCTCTGATCAAAGGCTTGCGGATGGCTTGATTTCGTCTAGAATTTCTACGAAAGAATGAAGTCGAACGGCTTCCCGGTACCGATTTTCTCTTTCCTTGTTGCTCATCGTAACCCGAATCACTTAGCTGCTGAAATTTAGAATTAGTCCGGAATTCCTGACTTTTAATTGAAATCGATATCCACTTTCAATGGATGGCACAGGAAATAATCGCCAAAAATTAACAGTAGACAATCAGCTGTATTGATTTCTGATTGTGTATTTGTTGATCTGTGATTTTTGATTTTGGCCATAAATGCGAACTCTTTGTGCACTTTGTGACCCTGTATTTTTGATTTCGTCTTAAATGAAATCAATATCCACATTCAGCGGATGGTGCGTGAGAAGTCCTATGTTTCATAGACCTTAAGTCCTTTTCAAACGGAATTTGTAAAAAATGATTCGGAAATGAGGGGGTTCACCTCATTATGAGAAATGCATTTTTTTGCACTTTCTGCAAAAAGTGATTTTACAAAAAGCGATTTATGGGATGACAGTTATGTACGCAATCGCTAATTTTCATTCGACAAATAAATCCAGTGAAAAAGAAGGCAACCTTTTGGATAATCGTCTTGTTAGCGAGCATGTTTTTCGAGACTAATGCACAGAGAGCAGAGGAGAATGTACCTGCTGGTGATGGTTTGGTAATACTTGTTGAAAATATTAATTCCCATAAGCAATTTTTCCTGAACCGGGATAAGCCAATTCATTTTCGGCAAAAAAAGTCTGAACATTTTGAGCATGGAAGAATTACAGCGATTACTGACAGCACCTTTTCTTTTGTAAAAACCATTCTGTTTTTAAAGGGAAAAAAAACTGAAACTCGGCCGTTTGCTGATCTCGCCGTGATCAGGGTACCGGCCAGTTCGCTACGAAAAGTTACCGGTACAATCCTGGTGGCATTTGGCACCCTTTTCCTGGTAGATGGTATTGGACTTATTTTATCGAAAGATGAGTTAAGCCAGGGAATTGCAGCATTGCCTCTCGTCACAGCGTTAATAGCCATTCCTTCTGGTATGGCACTTCTTCAAGGCAGGAAAATCAATTTGAAAAAGTCGTGGAAATTGAAATCGGCCAGACCCTGATCCATAATGTTAACAATTAATAGCAGATTGATTCGTCGGATATAAAAAATTAACAGTAGACAATCAGCTGTATTGATTTCTGATTGTGTATTTGTTGATCTGTGATTTTTGATTTTGGCCATAAATGCGGAGAAGATTCGCAGGTCTTTTTGATCTGTCAGGAATCACAAATCATTAAATAGAACTGGATCCATAATGCAGGTCACGAAGATCACGACGAGGCCACACAAAGTATTCTCGTTGTGTCCTTTGTGCACTTTGTGACACTGTATTTTTGATTTTGTCCTAAATGAAATCAATATCCACATTCAGCGGATAGCGCATGAGATAATCCAGTGCTTCTTGCACCGTCAATCCTTCAAACAAAACTTTGTAAAGTGAATCGGTAATGAGCGGTCTTACCTTATAATACACTGCACACTTTTTTGCAATCCTTACTGTATTGACACCTTCGGCCACTTCTTGCATGTCTTCAAGGATGTCTTTCAGTTTTTCGCCTTTGGCCAGCCGGTAACCAACTGTGAAGTTACGGCTCATCGGACTATTGCAGGTGGTGACCAGATCGCCGATGCCCGCCACACCTAAAAATGCTTTTGTATTTCCGCCCAAAGCCCGTCCGAGGTAAACCATTTCCACTGCACCGCGACTGATGAGCAGTCCTTTGGCATTTTCACCATACCCCAAGCCACTGAGTGCCCCGGAAGCAATAGCGATTATATTTTTAAGGACGCCTGCGATTTCAACCCCTACAAGATCATTGTTACCATAGACCTGAAAGCGGTCGTTGCGTAACAGGCGTTTACCTATCTGGATTACTTCATTGAAATGACTGGCGACTACTGTGGCCCCGGGCTGGCGTTGAGAGAGTTCTTTCGCGAGGTTGGGACCCGCGAGGCAGCCTGTTCGAACGACAACACTTTCCTCACATATGACCTCACTCATCGTTTTTACATTCTGTCGGTTCAAAGTCTTGACCGATTCCAGTGTTTCACCTTTGGGAAGTTTAATATCAAAACCTTTTGTGCCGTGGATGAGAATATGATAAGGATGTAAATAGGGGGAGAGCTTTCTCATCATGCTGCGAAAATGCTCGGAAGGAACCATGGGAAAAATAACGTCGCACTGGCTGGCGAGGTATTCCATATCTCCGGTGGGGAGAACATTCTTGTGCATCTTGTGCCCCCTGTTCTCGTGCTTGTCCAGGATGCGTTCCACCACCTTTTCATCGCGTGCGTATAACAATACCTTCTTGTTGCGCGCCAGGATGTTGGCGATGACAGTGCCAAAATTGCCAGCTCCAATAACTCCAACCGGCTTGTCAGATGAGCTTTTCGAGGTCATAGCCCACCAGACGGTTGTGATAATAGTACAATACGTTGAGGTCTTGCGTGATGATGTTCCCTTTTTTATTTTTTAACAAGGGCCGCTTGAGGTGGAAAATCCCCACATTGTCAATTCCTCGCCGGATGACAACGTCAAGTTCACCTTTTACATGGGTGGCGTGATGGACTTTTCCTTTCTCCTTCAGATGATAAATCTCCTTTCTTATTTTTTTGAATTCAGCTTTGAATTCCTCATAAGGAATTTCCAGTTCCTCTTCTGGTAGACGAAGGAAACCAAAGAGATCCAGCTTGGGATATTTTCTTTGCCACATTTCAAAGGCCACAAAGGCCACCATGTGACTGGCAAAAATACGGTTGATCCGGTGGTACTCACTGACAATTCGCGTAGCCAGCATTCGGGTGTACTCATTCTCCCGTTGTTTATCGATTGTGACGACACCATTGGTCATAAAATATTCGCGGGGATCAATTATTTTATTGTTGGTGT
>DAOMZK010000261.1:0-4421 GCA_035438035.1 Cyclobacteriaceae bacterium
AGTTCGATTATTGGTTATTGCTGAAAGCTGAAGAAAGTTGAGAAGACGGTCCTGAATGGTGGGGAGGGATTGTCCGATGATTTTAGCACTTTGCTCCTTTCCTATTCCTCGGCCTGAAAACCACCAGAGAAGAGGCTCGCGCAGGAATCGATACAGGCAATACCCCACAGCAGCAAAAAAAAGCAGGAACAAGGAGAGCCTTATGCCGCGGGCAAGCCATAAATTATATTCAATGAGGGTAGCGAAGAGAAAATAGGCAAGTAAAATTGTTGCAGAAAGAATGGTTCCGCGCAGAAATAAATTCAGGTAATATTTCTTCCGGAAGGAGGCAATTTTTTCTTCTACTATCTTAACCTGGTTTCCCATCCTGATAAAAACGAAAGCCGCCTGAAGTTAGTTTACATTTATTAAAGATAAGCAGAGCGCTTTGAATTCAAGATGTGTGGCTAAGGTCAGGAGGGACCGCGGGCTTCCAGTTAAACTCCTTTTCAAAATATTCTATCACATGCATTTTCAGAAGTTTTTCCTGTTCCAGCAGGTCAAACCGGGGTAGTTTTTTCATCAATTTCCAATGCGGCCATCCTTCAATATCGAGTCCCTCAAGCGAATAGTAGCCAGAGTAGCTTAAAACCTTGCAAATGGCGATATGCATAAGGTCCTGCTTCTGTTCTTTGGTAAATAGCTGATGGCCCTTGCCCAGCTCCTGAACCCCGATGAGAAATAATACCCCATTAAGATCCTTCGGCACCTGCCCCAGCATGCGGCCGATTTCCAGCAAGAGTTGTTGCCAGTTTTTTTCCGAATCAAGGTCCCGTTTAAACATGGCCCAGTGCCTCCCAGTACTCAAATGCTCTTCTCAGGTGCGGGATCACAATGGTGCCACCGATCAAAGTCGCCACGCCCATGGCTTCATTAATTTCGCCGGTTGTGAAATTGAGTTCTTTGCATTTTCCCAGGTGATATTTTACGCAATCGTCACAGCGGAGCACGAGAGAACAGGTGAGACCTATCAGTTCTTTGGTTTTTACATCCAGCGCACCTTCTGCATAGGCGTTGGTATCAAGGTTGAAAATGCGCTTGATGATCAGATTATCTCCCGCTGAAATTTTTTCATTCATCCGGGTGCGATAATCATTGAATTGCTTTACGATATCCATGGAATTAAATTTTGAATCAAATATCTGTCCATGCTTTTGGGAAATCAAATCGGGAAGTTTCGAAATAACATGCTGGAGGACTTTATATCACTCTTTTTCCCCAATTATTGTCTCGGGTGCATGGGACCTTTGATCAAAGGGGAAGATATTTTGTGTACTTCCTGCCTGAGTGATTTACCCAAAACCAACTATCATCGGGCCCAGGACAACCCGGTAAAAAATAAATTTTCCGGACGACTTTTAGTCAAACATGGCTGGGCGTTTCTGAAATTCCGGAAGAGCGGAATGGTCCAGCATCTGTTACATCAATTAAAATATAATAATCATCCTGAAGTGGGAATACGCCTGGGTCAGACATTTGGATTGGAACTTATGAATTCAGGATTCAAAAATGAATTTGATCTGATCATTCCCGTTCCGTTGCATGCTTCCAGAAAAAGACAGCGCGGATATAATCAAAGCGCACAATTTGCTGCCGGGCTAAGCGAAGTGTTGCAGATTCCCTGGGATGAATCGATCTCGATACGCACACAATCAAGGGTAACGCAGACAAAAAAATCGAAAGCAGAGAGATGGGAAAATGTGAAAGATGTTTTTGCCCTCGGAGACAACAATTCTATCCGCGAAAAGAAAATTCTGCTGGTGGATGATGTGATTACTACCGGCGCAACCCTTGAGGCCTGTGGTCAGCATATCCTCTCATCAGGCTGCAGCGAACTGAGTATCGCCTGCATAGCGGAGGCGCAATAAAAAAGCCCCCCAGAGCTTCTGGGAGGCTTTTTTCAGGTATTAACCTGATCAATAATTTGAACCTGCACGGATCATAGCGCAACGGAAACCGATGGTTGCTGTAGCCGAATCCTGATCCAGGTAGCGGCGTGTACCGGGTGACATCCAGTACGCTACATCTTTCCATGAACCGCCTTTATATACTCTTGCTTTATCCGTGATGAGTGAAGTAAAGTCGGTAGGATTCTTGGCAATGTTGTTATAAAATTTCTGATCATCGAGGAAGCCGTCACGACGAATAGGATTGAGGTCATCAAAGTCCTGGTAAGATAGTGGACGATAAACATCCATTACCCACTCACTCACATTACCGGCCATGTTATACAGCCCGTAGTCGTTGGGGGGAAATTCATAAATGTAAGAAGTGATGAGCGCTCCGTCATTCAAACGACCTGCGATACCGGCATAGTCACCGCGGCCTCTTTTGAAGTTGGCGAGGAAGAAACCCATTTGCTTTCCGTAAGGATTACGAAGTGCGTGACCATCCCAGGGATAAATGCGCTGGTGGGTTTGCATTTCTTCTAGCCACTGTGTTCCGATAAGTGCCTGAGCAGCATATTCCCATTCCGCTTCTGTAGGAAGACGATACGCTGGAATTACAACGCCAGATTCAAGAGGAATTCTTCCTCCTGCAGGAACTTCGGGTAGATCTTGCCCGGATTCTTTCAATAATTGTTGATTTACAGCGGTAGTGCGCCATTTCCCGTAATTGGTAGCTTGTGTCCAGCTAACCCCCACGACAGGGAAATAGCGGAAACCAGGGTAGCGCAAGTAGTGATCAACGTAAGGGTCGTTGAAAGCCAACTTGCCAACCCAAACCAAAGTATCGGGAAGTGCGGCCTGATAGACTTCCTGTGAGGAGTCCTTGGCCAGATAATGCATGTATTCCAACCAGTGAATATTTGCAATTTCAGTTTCATCCATATAGAATGAAGCGACCGAAACAGTGCGTTCTACGTTATCGCGATAGGACATTACATCTTCTTCAAAAGAACCCATAATGGCCCTTCCCCCTTCGATGAAGACAGTATTAGGAGCGTCAGGCTGACCCTCGAAGTCTTTTACCTGGAAGCCCCCGTTTTGGTCATCATTGTACTGCAGGTTAGTAGCAGTGCTAAGCTGACCGGGATTAATGGCGGTCGGTTTTCCACCTTTTTTCCCGGGGAGAAGGGAACAAGATGCAATTACGAATGCGCCGCCAACTACTGCCAAAAGACCATTTATCTGCTTCATTTTTTAAATTTTAGGGAGTAAAGCAACCGCTAATATAAATAGATAATTCTGTGTTTTCCAAAGCGTAGCGATTTTTTGATAAATCCTTAATGCAAGTAAAATCGCTCCTGGGATTCATTAATCGTACATCCTAACGTTCAAGCACTATAACTATTGTGAATTTGACCTTTGGGAAACAAAAATCTACCCCATTTTGACTGGTCGGACCTCACTTTCGGTTTATGTGACCGTCAAGGCCTCAAGAATTTTTAAAGCATCATCGACCGTCTCGATTTTTTCAATGAGCAGCGTTGGTTTACCGGTCCTTTCTTTCAGTCTGCATAGTCTGGAATTCTTTTGTACGAAAGTGAGGATACGACCGAAGATCTCTGACTTGAAATAATTTTCGTTGTTTGTAATAAAACTGGCTCGCAAGCCACCGTTTTTCAAACTGATTTTTTCAAAGCCCACCAGCTCGCCAATCCAGCGCAGGCGTACCGTATTAATCAGTTGAAGAACTGAGGGTGGAATTTCTCCGAACCGGTCTTTCAAACCGTCCGTAAAAGAGGCAAGACCTTTTTCATCCTTGATGTTGTCCAACGTGGCATACAGCTGCAGTCGCTCACTCGTATTGGTTACATAAAATTCCGGAATCAGAATTTCCAGATCGGTCTCTATACTGCAATCAGGAACAATAAGTTTTGCTTTTTCAGAAAGTTCTTCTGCAAAAAGATCCTTGAATTCATTTTCTTTTAATTCCTGGATAGCATCATCAAGAATTTTGTGATAGGTATCAAACCCTAGATCGTTGATGAACCCACTTTGTTCCGCACCCAATAAATTTCCTGCTCCGCGAATATCCAGATCGCGCATGGCTACTTTAAAGCCGTCGCCCAGATCTGAAAATTCTTCAAGGGCAGCCAATCGCTTCCTGGAATCGGAAGTGAGTAGGGACGCAGGGGGTGTGAGCAAATAACAAAATGCTTTTTTGTTCGAACGACCCACCCGACCACGCATCTGGTGAAGATCACTCAATCCGAACATGTGTGCTTGATTAATGATGATGGTATTGGCGTTGGGAATATCCAGGCCGGATTCGATTATGTTTGTAGAGACAAGAACATCATACTCTCCTTCGATGAAACGCATCATTACCTTTTCCAATTTGTCACCTTCCATTTGTCCGTGGGCAATGCCAATGCGCGCATCCGGAACCAGTTTGTAAATAATGTTGGCGATGCTTTCAATATCGCTCACCTTGTT
>DAOMZK010000262.1:0-4412 GCA_035438035.1 Cyclobacteriaceae bacterium
AATACGAGTAACTCCTTCGCGAGTAATCCACCCATGGATGGCAGCGTGTAAGAAGGAGACGAACGTGAAATCGTAAACTTATACTGCAGGCCATTTGCCAGTGCAATCAGACCGTTAACATCTGAGACAGCCTGTTGCTGAGAAATTGAGCTTGGATTGAGATAATCCTTGTTACACGAACTGAATATCAGTACCGTGGTAGCGATGAATATATATATTGTCTTTTTCATATCCTGTTAGTTTTCGGGGTTAGAAAGTAACATTTAACTGAAGTTTGTAGGTCCGGGGAACAGGAACGTTTCCAAAGTCAACGCCACGCAATAAATCGCTGTTACCGCCGGCGTTTGTTTCGGGATCGTAGCCTGAATAGCTATCCCATGATATCAGGTTTCGTCCTGTAAATCCGAGTGTAATGTTGCTCACGCCCTGGAGTTTGATCAGATCTCTGAAGTTGTAAGAAAGGCCGACTTCACGCAGTTTGGTGAACGATCCGCTCTCCACTCTCCACTCTTCTGTATTGTAGAGAGCGTAGATATATCCACGGTTGATCTGACCACGCAATTCCTGTTCTGCATAATTGCCTATGCCGACACCCTGGCGGGTTCTGCGGTCTGCATTGAACACCGATACGCCCTGAACGAAATCAAGCAGGAAATTGAAGGTGAAATTCTTGTAGCCTAAATTGCTTACGATGGACCCGGTGAAATCCGGGTTGGGATTTCCAATCACAGCCCGAATGTTGCTGCCCGTTGGTTGGCCGGCGCCATCACGTGTTACAGTGTACTGAAGCGGTGTGGAGGAACTTTGCGTTCCTTTTTCACTTTGCAGATTGCCATCAACTGTGAGCAATGGATTGCCATTGGCATCACGCGCTATGGCTGTTCCATAGAATACGCTTGCTGGCATACCTTCTATCAGGAACGCATTTCCAGTTCCAGCAGAAGCGATGCTAATGGTGGGTGTTCCTAATGAAATTACCTTATTGCGATTTCTGTTGTAGATAAAAGCAACATCCCATGTTACCTGTGAGGACTTAACCGCCACTACATCGAGCATAATTTCCATTCCTTTGTTCTCCATTTGTCCGACGTTGTTTACAATGCTCAAACCTCCTTCTGAGGCGGCCAGGTTGCGATTTACAACAAGATCAGAAATGGTCTGACTGTAGAATGAAGCGCCAAGCGTAATGCGGTTATTTAACAGGCCCAGGTCAAAACCACCTTCCGTTTCTTTCATCCTCTCCGGTTTTACTTCCGGGTTCGCCAATTGTGAACTCGGAACTACAGTATTCCTTCCGAGGTATGAAACAGGGTTGAATTGCCAGAAACGACCATACGTATCAATTCCAGTGAAGTTACCTACCTCACCATAAGATGCACGTAGTCTTAATGAGTTGAGATTTTTGGATGCGATTTTCTCTTTCCAGAAATCGAGATCAGATACTACAAAACTTCCGCTCAGTTTCGGGAAAGTCTGTGTCCTTTGGCTGGAGGAAAATTTCGAGGATTGGTCCTGTCGTACGGCAGCAGTGATGAATGCCAGGTTCTTATAACCAATCGTAGCCTGTGCGAAATAACCACTGAGATTCCACTGATCCAGACCATAACCTGCGACAACCGATGCACTGGCACCGCTTACGGTGGTGATGAAAGGAGCGAGGTTCTGGCCATTGGCCTGGAAGTAGTCAGCGCGTTGATATTGGTAACTACCACCTACAATGGCATTCAGTTTGAAATCTGAGCTCAGCTGTTTCTCATATGAGATATTTAAATCAGTGTTCAGCAATAGCACGTTGTTGGATGCATTGCCTGCATATCCGGAAGGATATCTTTCAGCGGGCAAACCAGCCGTAGCCTGATAAGGATAAGGCTTGATGTAGCTGGATCCAAGCTGAGAGTAAGAATCCACACCCATTACCCAGTCTATGCCCAACCCTTTAACCGGAGTTAGATTCAACTGGATATTTCCCATCACCCTGTTCACTGATTGCGTAAAGGTCATATCCTCAATAGTAGACAATGGATTGACACGTGTAGGTTCTACCGCCTGCAAATTGCCTGCAGCGTCCCGTTGAGTGATATCATAAATGTTGTTGGTGATATTAATGGAATTGATTGGACTATAAAACACATTGCCGTTTGCTTTTTCATTGGAAAAAGAATTGGCGTAAGTAAGGCCAACACTCAATTTGGCCCAATCAGCAAGCCGTTGATCGATCCTTGCTCTTAAGGTATAGCGGGTAAAGTCTGTACCCTTGATAATTCCTTGATTTTTTGTGTAGGCAAGAGAAGTAAAATACTGTGTCTTATCATTTCCTCCACTAAGGGAAAGATTATTGTCTGTACCTAATCCTTGCTGGAAGATCTGATCCTGGTAGTCATAACGGGTAACGTCCACAAGATTGGAGCGCAGATAACCCAGAACGCCATCGCGGGTTATGGGTATGAATGTTTCACCTGTTACACCTGCGGGCGGAACGTAAGTCGCAGGATTGGCAATGGTTCCAATGGTATGAAGACGCAGAGCCGCATATCCGAATTGTTTCCCATAAGTTGAAATCGGAACCTTTTTTCTCAATTCATTCATGTTCATGCTTGTGCTGAAACTCAATCGAGGTGCTCCGGATTTTCCTTTTTTGGTAGTGATCATCACGACACCATTGGCAGCCCGCGTACCATAAATGGCTGCAGCAGCCCCTCCGTTGATTACGTTGATTGTCTCAATGTCTGAAGGATTAATGTCGGCCAATCGGTTAGTACCAATTTGAGTTGCTCCCACTTGACCGTTCAACGGAGTTTGTGAAACGTTAACAGTAGAATTGCTTACCACCACTCCATCAATGACATACAAGGGATCAGACGGACCTGACAAGGACTTTACTCCGCGGATACGGATAGTCATCCCGCCTGAGGGGTCACCAGAGTTTTGCGTGATTTGAGCGCCAGGAATTTTGCCCTGCAATGCACCGAATAAATTGGTTGTTCCGGAATTTTCAAGTGACTGTGCACTGACCGTTGAGATGTTATTTCCAAGTTCCCGCTTATTCGCGCGCAGCGTTGAACCAGTAACTACAATTTCATCCAACTGCTTGGTCTCTTCTTCCATTGTAGCGTCAACAGTGATGTTGTCCTGATCCAGCGTTACTTGCTGGACAATCTGTTTGTAGCCGATAAAGCTAAAAACAAGATTGGCGGTACTTTTATCAGTACTGACGACCAACTGATAATTGCCATTCTGATCCGTAATGCTCCCAGTGGTAGTATTTTCTACCAAAACAGAAACACCAGGAATCCCACCATTATTGTCCTTGACGGTGCCTTTCAAGGTGTAACTTTTTTGCTGCGCCGATGTAAATAACGGACACACCAATAAAGCCACAATCACCAAACGCTTTGAATGAGTCGACCACTCAAAGAGCGAGTACACGAACTTGTAAATGTTCATTTTCATTGGGTCTTAGGGTTTATTAGTTAGGAATATGTAGACTATTACTTCGAAAAAGTAGAAAAATACTGCAACTATTAATACAATTTCTTGCAATATTTTCTTTGATTTTGCGGATTTTTGCATTATTTAAGAGATTTCCGCACTTAATGAATTCAAACCTCTCACGCATAAGTCGAATTGCCTCAAAAAAAAGCAGGTATATCATTGGTCTTATGTCGGGGACCTCAATGGACGGCCTGGACGTTGCCCTTTGTAAAATTTCGGGCAGTGGTTTGAATACAAGAATGCAACTCCTCCAATTTGAAACCATCAGTTACTCCAGGGAAGTCAAATCCAGGATTGCAGAAGTATTCGCAAAAAAGCAGGTCGACTTTGTGCGGTTTTCGAATTTGAATCCATGGATCGGCATACTGCATGGCAATATGGTTTTGCAGTGTCTCAAAAAATGGAAGGTGAAGCCTTCATCTGTCGATCTCATCGCTTCACATGGACAAACCGTCATGCATGCGCCTGCATTTCTGCATCCCGATGATCCGATAAATTCCACTTTCCAGGCAGGCGACGGTGATCACCTTGCGGTTACTACCGGAATTATTACCGTCAGTGACTTTCGTCAAAAACACATTGCTGCAGGAGGAGAAGGTGCGCCATTGGCTGTCTATGGTGACTATCTTTTACTGTCGGATAAGAAGGAAGACCGCATCTTATTAAATATCGGTGGCATTGCCAACTTTACCTTCTTGCCAGCAGGTCAAAAAGCATCCCAGGTCTTTGTAACGGACACAGGTCCGGGCAATACACTCATCGATCAAACGATCACCCATCTTTACAAAAATGAATATTATGACAAAGATGCTGCCCGCGCGGGGAAGGGAAGGTTTAACACCAATCTGCTTCTGACTTTAATGTCTGATCCTTTTTTTAATCTGCCTTTCCCCAAAACCATTGGTCCGGAACTCTTCAAT
>DAOMZK010000263.1:0-4403 GCA_035438035.1 Cyclobacteriaceae bacterium
TCAACGATACGGAAACAAAAAAAATAGCCGGCGTCAAGCACGTATTCAAAGTAACCCGCGATACGTTCGACAATTTTCCGGAAGGCGTAGCGGTGGTGGCTGACAACCTATGGTCGGCCATACAGGGCCGAAAGGCGTTGAAAGTGGAATGGGATGATACTGGTTTTGAACATCACAGCACTGAACATCTGTATGCAAAAATGAATGAGCAGCTCAAGGGCGATGTTTTGTCCTTTAAGACAAAAGGAAATTTCAACAATGCCTATCAGAAATCAGAATCGAAGTTGGAAGCACTTTACGAAACGCCATACCAGTCGCACAGCAATATGGAGCCATTGAACTGCGTGGCCGATGTGAAAGAAAATTCTGTGGAGATCTGGGGGCCTATCCAGGCGCCGGACTGGATCCAGCAAAATATCAGCTCACACCTGAAGATGGCTCCGGAGAAAGTTACCGTCCACATGACGTTCCTGGGTGGCGGTCTTGGCAGGAAAGCCTTCACCGACTATCCATACGAAGCAGTGATGATTTCCAAGGAAATAAAAGCGCCAGTCCAAGTAGTGTGGACCCGTGAAGACGATATGACCGCCGGACCTTTCCGGCCGGGAATGGTGTACCAGTGCAAAGCCGCGCTCAGCAAAGGCGGACGCATACAGGCATTCGAAACAAAAATGGCCGGGCAAAACATGGGAACACAGAATCCAGGCGCAGATAAATCGAGGTACAACAGTGATATAACCGAAGGTTTGCTGGAGCCCTATTTGAATGCGTTCCCAAATTTCAGTTTCGGCGATGCCCCATTGGAATCTCCAATTCCCATCATGTGGTGGCGTTCCGTGTACTCCTCAACAAACGGTTTTGCGTTTGAAAGTTTCATGGATGAACTGGCTCTTCAGGCCGGCAAAGATCCAATGGATTTTCGCCGCAGTCATCTGGATAATCCCCGTTACCAGGACCTGATCAGTAAGCTGGAAGAAGTCAGCGGATGGAAGAAACGTGGCAAGAATGAAGGATACGGGGTTGCCATTACAGAATGCTTTTCCAGCATCGTAGGCGAGGTGGTCAAGGTTTCTAAAAAAGCTGATGGTAAAATTAAAATTGAAAAAGTCTGGGCGGTAATGGATTGCGGATGGTATGTCAACCCCGACATTATCAGCGCCCAGGTGGAAGGCAGCATCATCATGGCACTTGGCGCAGCAACCAAACATGCCACGCATTTTGCGGATGGCAAGGCTGTGGAGAAAAACTTTGATTCTTACAAAATGCCGCGAATCAATGACATCGGTGACATTGAAGTTCATATTATGGACAATGAAGAGAAGGCGGGTGGAGTGGGTGAACCTGGCCTGCCTCCCTTTACTCCGGCGCTGACAAATGCCATCTTTGACCTGACCGGAAAACGAATCAGGAAACTTCCTTTTGCAATTGAAGAGGTTTAAATTTTAACCATCAAAAAAACCGCAGAGATATTCTGTTAATTCTATACTTATGAAAATGAAGTCAGTTATTGTTGCTGCCTTGCTTACCGGGGGCCTTGTTTTTTTCTCCGCATTTCAGAAACCTAAATTCGATTTAAAAGCCAGTGTGGCCAGTGGTAAAGAAGTCTACAGCACCTATTGCCTTTCCTGTCATATGGAACAGGGTGAAGGCATGGAGGGTATCTATCCTCCGCTGGCCAAGTCCGATTATTTAATGGCCGACAAAAAAAGATCGATACAGCAGGTATTATACGGCGTTTCCGGAGAGATGAAAGTCAATGGCAAAATCTATGCTATGGACATGGCCGGTTTTGACATGACCGATAAAGAAGTGAGTGATGTGTTGAACTATGTAAGGAATTCCTTTGGAAACAAAGGCGATGCCGTGACACCGGAGCAGGTAAAAGCAACCCGCAATAAATAACATTAATCCGTGTGTCAGATAAGCTATCCAATATTCCTCTTATACTGGCAGTGAGCGCCACAATTGCCATTGTAAGAATGGAAACAATGGATACTGTTTTGGTTCATTGCATTCCCGATCATTACAAGGTCAAAAATGTAGGCGATCCTATTCATTTTAAGAAATACCAAGGGAAGCAGTTTCACATCCAGTGCTTTGCCCATAATGAAGAAGAAGATTAAACACGTTTAAAGGCTATGAAAAGATCGGTTTTTTCATTTTTGGCATTCGTTGGAATAATTTCTGCATCCTACGCACAGCAGGGGGAATTGGAAATCAATGAACAGGTTTGGAAGCCCTTCATCGAGAATTTTAGCAATCGTAATACTGCCGGGTTCATGGCTGTCCACTCGAAAGATGTGGTACGGTCACCACGTGATTCCAAAGCCATATTTGGTTGGGATGAGTACAATCGTCAATTACAGCAATCACAATCCAAAACTCCCAGGGGCACACGATCCATCGAACTCCGTTTTACTGAAAGAATCATTAAGGATAATTTGGCTTTTGATGTAGGTATTTTCAAGACAACCTTCAAGCCGAACGGTGGAACGCCAAATGACTATTATGGGCGCTTTCATGTAATTCTCCGCAAAGAAAACGGAACGTGGAAAATTCTTGTAGATACCGATTCATCTGAAGGTGGAACAATTGGCGAAAAGGACTTTCTTGCCGCCCGGGAAATGTAACCCTTATCCAAGTGTCGGAAAACGTTGCTGTCATCCTGCTTGCCGCCGGGGAATCCACAAGGATGGGCCTGCCTAAACAACTTCTTAAAATCGGAAAAGAGACCTTAATCCGACACATGGTTAATGTTATACTTCAAAGCGGACTTCATCCTGTTGTGGTGGTTTTAGGCGCGAACGAAGAAGGAATAAGAAAGGAAATCGGAAATACCGAAGCTCATCTCATTTCAAATCCATCCTGGCAAGGAGGAATGGGAAGCTCCATTAAATCAGGCTATCACTTTATTCAGGAAAATTTCCCGGAAACAGAAGGCATCATTGTCTGCGTGGGTGATATGCCGCTTTTGACTTCAGCACATTTAAACAAATTAAAAGCAAAACATATTGAAACCGGTCTGCCCATCATTGCGTCCAAATATGGAGAAACGGGAGGAGTTCCGGCACTTTTTCATAAATCTTTGTTTCCTCAACTGAACGCCTTGAATGACGGACAGCGAGCCAGGAAAATATTATTACAGCACCCGACAGAAACGGGGTGGGTTGATTTCCCGGAAGGAGAATTGGACTTGGATACGCCGCATGATTACCGGGCATTTCTTGAAAGAGGAAAATAAAATATTGATATGAAAAACTTTACTGTTTCCGTTATTCTGCTCCTTGCATTTATTCAATGCTTTTCCCAAACAGCACCATCACCGTCCGAATTGAAGAAGCTTCAATGGCTGGAAGGAACCTGGACACGTACTAATGCAAAACCCGGACGCAGTGGCAGTGAACGTTGGGTAAAAGTTTCGGAGAATGAGTGGCGCGGCTGGGGAGTTTCAATGTCAGGCAATGACACAACTTTTGTTGAAAAACTGAAGCTGGTTATCCATGATGGCACTATCTGTTATGCAGCTGATGTCCCTGAAAACAAAAACATTGTCTATTTCAAATTCACTGAATTGACTGATAGTCGGTTTACCTGTGAAAATCCAGAACACGATTTTCCGAAGAAGATTGCTTATGAAAGGACCGGGAATCAGTTGAAAGCTATTGTTTCAGGGGATGGTAAAAGTTTGGAGTATTTTTTTGAGAAGAAGTAAAAAAATCAGCGGATAGAACATGGGGCGGAGGTCTGATTGTTTAATTTTGCCATCCATCTACAAGGATGGCAAACTTTTCGGGGCGTAGCGCAGCCCGGTAGCGCGCCACGTTCGGGACGTGGAGGTCGTAGGTTCGAATCCTGTCGCCCCGACAATAGTCCACCTTTATCCTGGATAAAGGTGGATTCCGCTTTCAATAATTTCCCTTTAAGACGTTCTGAATGTGAGTTGAATCGAAATCAAATCTCGCGTACGAGCGGCCAGGTGATACTTAGCAAAAGCCTCTGCAGCGGTTGACTCCGATCAAGACACCAAAATCCTTAATCGAAATTCGCGGTTTGTTATTAAGCCAAGATCAGGAGATTGGCAAAGAACTAAGCAGGGTCCGGTTGATATAATAGCCATTACAGAAATTCATCCGGTTTGATCTGTCACAACCATTTTACATACATTTACGTAATTAATCAAAGTTATGAAAGGAACCAACCTCGGTGAATTTGAAGAATTGGTACTGCTAACCATTGCATCGCTCATCAGTGAAGCCTACAGTGTAGCCATCTGCGACGATCTGCAAAAGCGTACCGGTAGATCAGTGAAACTGGGTGTTGTACACGCCGTACTCAACCGGCTTGAAGAAAAGGGACTCGCCAAAAGCAAATTGGGAGAGGCCACCAGCATCCGCGGGGGTAGA
>DAOMZK010000264.1:0-4402 GCA_035438035.1 Cyclobacteriaceae bacterium
AAGGGTGTCAGCCTCGGTAAGAATTCAGTTGTGGGCGCCCACAGCCTCGTAAATGATAATTTTCCGGAAAGGAGTGTCGTAGTTGGATCGCCAGCCCGCAAAATCCGGTAATAAAGCGATCCGATGCTGATAAGAAAACTTAAAATTGCATTTTACTTTCTGTGGGATCTTTTGACCTTAGGCCGTGGTGTGTCGCGTGTTATCAATGGGTTTGAAGTGAGATTTCCACCCCGGTGGTCGCGATATTTTCAATCGGACTATGAACATGAAAACGTCACGTTTATGAAGGAGCATTGCATTTCCGGAACAACGATCATTGACATTGGTGCGCACATGGGTTTGATGTCGGTGATTGCGGCCCGTCTTACAGGAAAGGAAGGACGTGTAATTGCTTTCGAACCTGCCCCGTTTACTTATCGAATACTCCGTCGCATGCTGACCATCAATCACATGGAAGATAGAATCGAGGCTGTATCTGCAGCCGTATCTGATTGGGTGGGGGAAACACAATTTCTCATTGACGAAAATGAAGGCAGTAACGCCAATAGCCTCGTACACCGTAATGACAAACAGAGAACCGCAACAAAGGTACCGGTCACAACACTTGACCACTACGTTTTTCAAAACCGAATTGATCGGATTCATTTTATTAAAATTGATGCGGAGGGAGTGGAGTTGTCTGTGTTGTCAGGTGCGCAACAGATCATTCGCCGGGATCGTCCGGTTATTCTTTTGAGCATTCATCCGGCCCTGATTAAAAACAACAACCAGGAAATTCGAGATATCTACTCCAAGTTGATGGCCTGGGGATATCCTCCTTCAATTCATGGTAAACCCATGACGGAAAACGAGTTTTGCGAACAACCGGACTTTTTTGACCTGCACCTTGTGCCTGCATGAGCGCTACACCTCTGAACATACTTTTTTATGTGCCATTTAATTCCAGATCACGGGATACAGAATCTTTAATCAGGCATTTTGTAAAGCAAAGACATAAAGTTTGGGTACTGACCCAGGCGGGTAGAGGCGATTACCACCTGGCATGTGAAAGAATTGGTGCCATTGCGGACACCTTTGAACTCGGACAAGTGAATCCGATTATTTTTTTTCTTCGACAGGCATGGCATCTGGTGAGTTACTGCCGGAGAAGGAAGATTGATGTAGTATACGCTCACCTCGAGATGGCGTCCTTCCCGGCCGTCCTGGCCCAGTACTTCATCCAGGCAAAAGTCTTTGCAGTCCGTCATGTAATCGATGAAGCCTACCTTTTCAAGAACAGGAATTTTATTTTGCTCACCCGTCTTGTCTACACCCTCGCCAGAAATGTGATCGTCGTATCTGAAAGGTGCCGGGAATTTATGGTCCAAAGGGAACATGTGCGCGCCGAAAAGATCAGTGTCATATTCCTGGCTTACTACTTTGATCTTTATGATCCGCCCGTGGTTGAAAAAGTCATGACGATCCGTCAAGAGAATTCCTGCCGGCTACTTTTGCTTACAGCATGCCGCCTGGTCCCACCCAAGCGACCGGAAATTTCTATTGGGCTTGTGAGGAATCTGCTTTCCCGAGGAGTGGATATCAAACTTATTTTGCTGGGTTCTGGACCAGAAAGAGAAAATCTGCTAGGTCGAATTGCAGAATTGGGATTGGAAGACCGGGTTAAATTAGCGGGCCAGGTAGCGGATATCATGAACTATATTGCTGCTGCAGATGTCCTGATTCACCCATCACTACTTGATTCTAGCTCTGTCATAATTAAGGAAGCGGGCCTTTTACAAAAGACCGTAGTCACATGCCGGGATGTTGGGGATGTGAATGAGTATCTCGTTCATAATAAGAATGCACTGTTGGTATCGCGCGAAAATACATTGGAAGAGATGACCGAATGGATTGAAAGGATAATACAAAACCCTCGCCAGTATGAGATATTGGGAAAAAATTTGAATCAGGATATTCAACGACGTTTTTCAATAGATGAAATTATCGGGGCTTATAACGACATTCACGCTGGAATTACAGATCACCGGTCGCATTGACAACCTTCTTTTCAATAATCGTTCCCTCCTATAATCGGGCACACCTTATCAAGGCCACGCTGGATTCAATACTATCGCAGACGTATTCCAATTTTGAAGTTATTGTGGTGGACGACGGAAGTACTGATAATACCGGGGCAGTAATCAGTACTCATTTTGGTCACCTTTCGAATATCCGTTACATAAGGCAACAAAACAGCGAACGTGCTGCCGCCAGGAATCGGGGCTCCAGTCTGGCGTCAGGTGATTACATTAATTTTTTTGATTCAGATGACCTGATGCTTCCCAATCACCTGGCTACAGCAGCAGCTTTTATTGCGAAATCAGGTTCGGAAGTTTTTCATCTAAACTATGAAATCAGAGATGGTTCCGGAAAGTTGTTGAAGTATGGACCGGATATGCCAACTGCCAATCGGGAATTGATCCGGGGTAACTTTCTCAGTTGTAATGGAGTGATGATTCGTCGGGATGTAGTGATGGCAAACCCATTTGACGAAGATCGCAGCCTGTCTGCAATGGAAGACTGGGAACTTTGGCTACGACTGGCTTGCCGCTTTCCGGTCTCTCTGGTGAATACGATCACAAGCGTGATTGTTAACCATGAAGAAAGAAGCGTCCTGCACACCGATGGGCAGAAACTGATCCGTCGAGTCGAATCGCTTATATCCAAAGTAATGTCAAACAAGGAAATTGTTCAATACTATAAAAATGAATTGTCTGTTTTCCGATCCAGTGGTTACACCTATGTTGCGCTTCACCTGGCTATAATGCGAGACCACAGAAAAGAATCGATACGGTATGCATGGAGGGGGCTCCGGGAAAACGCGTCATTTCTTTTCACCAGGAGATTTCTGGCTATCCTTAAGCACCTGATATTATGAATCGCTCAAACATTCTTGTGCTCACGTACTGGAGTTGGGCCGATGCTTTAATCCAAACTTACACTTTGCCCTATTTGCACTTCATCCGAAATGCTAAGCCGGGTTCGAAAATCTATCTATTGACGCTTGAAAAACCGCAACTGGCTCTGGCTGAAAATGAGAAGAAAATTACCAGAGATAAATTGAAAGCCGCTGGCATAATCTGGTTGAGCCTTCCTTATCGGAGATTTGGCTTTGCACCGTTGATCATCTGGGGGGTGGGTTTATTTCGCCTTGCATTTCTCATTTTTCAAAAACGAATCGGCACGTTGCACTGTTGGGCGACACCTGCAGGAGCGGCGGGATATTTTCTTTCTGTACTGACCTCCAGTACACTTATTATTGACAGCTATGAGCCGCATGCTGAATCGATGGTCGAGAACGGAACCTGGACGGAGCATAGTATTGCATTCAGACTTTTATTTTGGTTGGAAAAAAAGCAGACACAACGGGCTGCCCATATTATTTCTGCCACAGAAGGCATGCGCGGATATGCCAGGGAGAAGTATGGTACTGAAATAAAAAGTTTTTACGTAAAGCCGGCTTGTGTAGACCTCAATCTTTTCTCGGAAAAAAATGTTAAAGATCCGATACTTTTGAAATCGCTTAAACTGGAAGATAAAATAGTTTGTGTTTACGCTGGTAAGCTCGGCGGTATATACCTGGATCGGGAAGTTTTTGATTTTCTTAAAATTGCTGCTGATCATTGG
The DNA here is from genome assembly GCA_035438035.1 of Cyclobacteriaceae bacterium. GTDB lineage: Bacteria > Bacteroidota > Bacteroidia > Cytophagales > Cyclobacteriaceae > ELB16-189. The sequence continues at coordinate 3,667 of DAOMZK010000264.1, forward strand.
GGCGACAAATTCCGGTTCCTGTTGCTTTCAAATCAACCGAAACAATCGGTGGAATTTTTTTGTAAACAATCCGGGTTTAACCAGGATCAGGTTATTTTGAATTTTGTGCCGCACGCGCTGGTGCCGTCTTACATGGGTCTTGCTGACTTTGCCATAACACCTGTTAAGCCCGTTGCCACCAAACGTTATTGTACGCCGATCAAGGACGGTGAGTATTGGGCACTGGGATTGCCTGTTATCATCCCCAAGGGTATTTCGGATGATTCAATGATCATTTATGAAAATGGAATAGGGGCAGTACTTGAAGACCTGGATACAACAAGTTATCGCCTTGCCGTGCAGCAAATTGAAGATATTCTGAAACTCCCGCGAGCAGAAAATTTTAAAAAGATTCGGGCGATCGCAGTCCAATACCGCAATTTTGACAATGCGTCAAGGATTTATCAGAGACTTTACGCAGAATAAAATTCATTACTTTTCTATTTTTGTTCATTACTATATTATGTCAACCATTCTCATTACCGGCGGAGCCGGATTCATTGGCAGTTCCCTCGCCGAAAAATTACTCATCAACGAAAGTTACTCGGTTGTAGTTGTTGACAATTTTCTAACGGGAAACAAAACGAAAGTACCAACTCATCCACGATGCACATTTATCCGGTGTGATGTAAATAATCTGTCGGAAATAAAAAAAGTGATGTTGGATTACAAGTTTGATTTTGTATTTCACTATGCT
>DAOMZK010000265.1:0-4384 GCA_035438035.1 Cyclobacteriaceae bacterium
CGATGTGAAAGTGGAAATTACCTGGGATCCACCCTACTCTCAGGACATGATGAGTGAGGCCGCGAAATTGGAACTAGGATTTCTTTAGTTTTGTTATGCAAAAGGACCTGAAAAGGAAGTGAAATGTCAAATATCAAATTGTAGAATATCAAATAACCAAATCTCCAAATAACCAAATAAAATTATGGGAATGTATCCTGAACAACTGGTAGCACCAATGAGAAGTGATCTCACCAGCGCCGGATTTAAAGAACTGAAGACATCTACTGATGTTGAGAAGCAAATAAAAGACGAGAAAGGCACGACATTGCTCGTGTTCAATTCCGTTTGTGGATGTGCGGCTGGTGCTGCCCGTCCGGGAGTAAAGTGGGCGCTGCAAAACAGCCCGAAGAAACCCGATCACCTGGCTACGGTATTTGCCGGCGTGGACACGGAAGCGGTTTCCAAAGCTCGTCAGCTGACGATGCCTTATCCTCCTTCTTCTCCGAGCATCGCGTTATTCCGTGATGGTGAACTGATCCACTTCGTGGAGCGTCATCATATCGAAGGTAGAAATGCGCAAATGATTGGTGAGCACCTCGTCGAAGTATTCGATGAGTTCTGCTAACATTTAAATAATTCAAAAAAAAGCCGTGCGGTTGTGTCCGTATGGCTTTTTTTTATTCGTCATAGGACTAAGGCATTACCCGCAGATGAAGTACGCAGATTAACGCAGATTTTATTGCGGTTCAGTTTAGCCTTATTCATCTACGAAATCTGCGGGAAACTGCATTTGAACCTTTTTGACCTTTACCTGTTCTAACACCAATGAAAGTATCCGTCTCCCGAAGCGAGCATTTCAACTCCGCCCACCGCCTCTTCAACCCGGAGTGGACGAATGAAAAGAACGACACCGTCTTCGGTAAGTGCAACAATCCCAATTACCACGGACACAACTATGAACTGATCGTCACCCTGATTGGAGAATCCGACCCGGAGACCGGATACGTATTCGATCTGAAAGTGCTGAGCGACCTGATCAACGAAAATATTGTAAAACAATTTGACCATAAAAACCTTAATTTAGATACCGCCTGGTTTAAGACACTGAATCCCACTGCTGAAAACATTGCGATTGTAATCTGGAGGATCTTGCGGCAGGTGACTGATTCCAAATATGAACTGAAAATCAAACTCTATGAGACAGAAAGAAATTTCGTTGAATATCCGGTCCATTGACGAGCTGGCCGAAGAGGCAGCCAAGTCCTGGAACACCCCCATGCGTGACGATGCTTTCAAGCTCTCAGACGAGGAGAAGATTGAAAAGATCAAAGATCACATTACCGGGATCATGACCGTCCTCGGCCTGGATCTCACCGATGACAGTCTCAGCGGCACGCCGCACCGTGTGGCCAAGATGTACGTGAAAGAAGTCTTCAGTGGACTCAATCCGAAGAACCGTCCCGTCACCAAACTCTTTGAAAATAAATACAACTACGACCAGATGTTGGTGGAGAAAGAAATAACTTTTTATTCCCACTGTGAGCATCACCTCGTGCCCATCTACGGACGCGCACACGTAGCCTACTTCTCTTCCGGCAAAGTCATCGGCCTCTCCAAGATCAACCGCATCGTACAGTACTACGCCAAACGTCCACAGGTGCAGGAGCGCCTCACCGTGCAGATCGGCAAAGAAATCGAGAACATTCTCAAAACAGAAAGCGTCGGTGTTGTCATCGATGCCAACCACATGTGCGTGGCTATGCGCGGGGTTGGCGATACGAATAGTAAGACAGGGACGGCATATTTTTCGGGGAAGTTTAAGGATGAGAATGTAAAGAGGGAGTTCTTGAATTTTATTAATAGCAAGCAGTCGATTCTTTAGTATTTACGAGGTACGATAGACGATTTACAATTTGTCGCGGTACACTAATAAGTTTTTTAAACTGTCTTACCGGATGCGTCTCGCATTCCTGTAAGCGCTGGACTTGGCCGGCCTTGCTTCGCGAAGGCAAGTATGCCTTTTCATAGTTTGGTTTTGCAGTGCTGAACAATCACTTTGCGCTCTCCGTGCTTTTGCGCGAACCCTTTAAAATTTACGATCTGCGACTTACAATTAATCGCGGCTAGGTTATAAATGCTTTCCCCAACCGGATGCCCCAATCGTCTAAAATCGTAAATACTCAATTGCCTTTTCAACGCCTGTTCCGTAGCTTAGCACCTCAACCTTTAGAAAAACCATCCTATGATCTTTGATTTAGATATGATCAAAAAGCTGTACTCAGCAATGCCTGCCCGTATCGCAGCTGCCCGTAAGGCAACAGGCAAACCCCTTACGTTATCCGAAAAAATCCTCTACTCCCACCTCCATTCCAGCCAGAAAGTGGAAAACTTTGGCAGGGGGAAATCATACGTGGATTTCGCTCCGGACCGGGTGGCCATGCAGGATGCTACAGCCCAGATGGCATTGCTCCAGTTCATGTCTGGAGGAATACCCAAGGTGCGGGTGCCCAGCACGGTCCATTGCGATCACCTGATCCTGGCCAAGAACGGTGCCAAGCAGGATTTGCAAGAATCCATTACCGCCAGCGGTGAAGTCTTTAATTTCCTTGAATCAGTATCCAATAAATATGGTATCGGCTTCTGGAAACCGGGTGCGGGCATCATCCACCAGGTGGTGCTCGAAAACTACGCCTTCCCCGGCGGAATGATGATCGGTACCGACTCTCATACGGTGAATGCCGGCGGCCTCGGTATGGTGGCGATCGGTGTAGGCGGTGCAGATGCCGTTGACGTTATGTCCGGCATGGCGTGGGAATTAAAATTCCCCAAACTCATCGGCGTAAAACTCACCGGCAAACTCAGCGGCTGGACATCTTCCAAAGATGTGATATTAAAAGTGGCCGGTATCCTCACCGTAAAAGGCGGAACCGGCGCTATTGTGGAATACTTCGGACCAGGCGCAAACTCATTGTCGTGCACAGGAAAAGGTACCATCTGTAACATGGGTGCAGAGATCGGCGCGACGACTTCAACTTTCGGATACGATGAAAAGATGGCCGACTACCTCCGTGGTACCGACCGCGCTGAAATCGCCAAGCTGGCGGACAAAGTCAAGGAACACCTCACCGGTGATCCCGAGGTGTATGCCAATCCCAAAAAATATTTTGATGAGGTTATTGAAATTGACCTCAACACTCTCGAGCCGCATGTCAACGGACCCTTCACCCCTGACCGTGCCATTCCGATTTCAAAATTCGCAGACGAAGTGCGCGCCAACGGATGGCCGCAGGCACTCGAGGTGGGTCTGATTGGCTCGTGTACCAATTCTTCTTACGAAGACATCAGCCGTTCCGCATCACTCGCGCAACAGGCAGTAGATAAAAAATTGAAAGCCAAGGCCGAGTTCACCATCACGCCCGGTTCAGAGAAAGTGCGCTACACCGTTGACCGCGACGGCTACCTCGATGTGTTTGCCAAGATGGGCGGCGTGGTGCTGGCCAATGCCTGCGGACCGTGCATCGGTCAGTGGTCACGGCACACCAACGATCCCAATAGGAAGAACTCCATCATCACTTCATTCAACAGGAATTTTGCCAAGCGCAATGACGGCAATCCCAATACCCATGCCTTCGTAGCTTCTCCGGAGATCACGACAGCATTTGCCATCGCCGGTGACCTGACATTCAATCCATTGAAAGACACTTTGGTGAACACCGAAGGCAAGGCCGTGAAACTGGACGAGCCACGCGGTGCTGAATTCCCGCCGAAGGGATTTGATGTGAAAGATCCCGGCTACCTCGCTCCTGCCAAAGATGGCAGCAAGGTGGTTGTAAAGATCGATCCGAAATCAAAACGTCTCCAGGCCTTGAGTCCGTTCGCGCCTTGGGACGGCAAGAACTGGAATGGCATTAGAATATTGATCAAGGCCAAAGGAAAATGTACCACCGACCACATCTCGATGGCTGGTCCGTGGCTGCGTTTCCGCGGACACCTTGACAACATTTCTGACAACACCTTGACCGGTGCCACCAACTTCTTCAACGAGAAGACAGATAATGTGAAGAACCTGTTGACCGGTGCATACGGTCCAGTACCTGCCACCCAACGCGCCTACAAAGCCGCCGGTGTTTCCACCATTGTTGTAGGTGACCAGAACTACGGTGAAGGCTCCTCCCGTGAGCACGCTGCAATGCAGCCGCGCCACCTGGGCATCAAAGCCATATTGGTAAAATCCTTTGCCCGCATCCACGAGACCAACTTGAAGAAGCAAGGGATGCTGGCGATCACATTCGCCAACGAAGCCGACTACGACAAGTTCCAGGAAGACGACTCCATCGACTTCACTGACCTGGCTGGTTTCGCTCCCGACAAGCAACTGACGCTGGTGCTGAATCACAAGGAC
>DAOMZK010000266.1:0-4382 GCA_035438035.1 Cyclobacteriaceae bacterium
CATTCTCAAATGGACTAAATCTGAAAATGCAGGATTGCTGGCCATCTTGGTGGGATGGGGCATTCCGGTTACGCTCGCCATCTATGTCGTCGGACCTATCAGCGGATCGCATTTTAATCCGGCAGTAACTTTTGCATTGGCCTGTGTAGGATATTTCCCATGGAGTAATGTAGGCGGCTATGTGTTATCACAAGTAGCAGGAGGGATTGTTGGAGCTGTTTTGGTTTGGTTGCAATTTCTTCCTCACTGGAAAAGGACAGAAGACGCTTCTACCAAGTTGGCCGTATTTTGTACGGCACCTGCAATACGCCACACCTTTGCTAACCTCCTCAGCGAAATCCTGGCCACTGCTGTTCTGATATTGGCATTGCTTTTTTTAGGCACGCATGAATTTACTCAGGGCTTAAAACCCATCGTGGTTGGATTAATCATTATTTCGATCGGTTTGAGTCTGGGCGGGACAACCGGATTTGCAATAAACCCTGCCCGTGACCTGGGTCCAAGAATAGCGCATGCTTTTTTACCTATCCCGGGCAAAGGATCTTCTGATTGGTCGTATGCTTGGATACCGGTAGTTGGTCCGCTCATTGGCGGATGGCTCGGGGTGGTGGTTTACCAGATGTTCTATTAAGCCATGGCATCAAAATATATCATTGCATTAGATCAGGGCACCACCAGTTCACGGGCTGTCTTGTTTGATGAACAAGGTCAGATAAAGGGAATTGCACAACAGGAATTCCGGCAGATTTTTCCGCAGTCAGGATGGGTCGAACACGATCCGAATGAGATATGGAGTACCCAGCTTGGTATGCTTCAAAAAGTTATTCAGGATAACCGGATAGAGGCAACCTCAATTGCCGCCATAGGCATTACCAACCAAAGGGAAACCACGGTGATTTGGGACAGGAAGACAGGGGAGCCGGTCTTCAACGCCATTGTATGGCAGGATAAAAGGACTGCTGCAATCTGTGAAGATCTCAAGAAACAAGGGCTTGCAGAATACGTGAGGGAAAATACGGGCCTGGTCATTGACTCCTATTTTTCTGCAACAAAAATCAAATGGATGCTGGACCAAGTTGATGGAGTAAAGGCAAGAGCGCAAAAAGGAGAGTTGGCTTTCGGCACGATTGACTCCTGGCTGATATGGAAACTGACGAATGGGAAAGTTCACGCTACAGATTATTCCAATGCCTCCCGAACGATGCTGTATAATATCAAGGACCTTCAGTGGGATAAGAAAATGCTCGATTCTCTTTCCATTCCTGCATCACTTTTACCTGAAGTAAGACCGTCCTCAGGAAAATTTGGTACGTGGGCGTTCAATGGAATTGAAATACCCATTGCAGGAGTGGCCGGCGATCAACAAGCTGCATTGTTTGGACAAGCCTGTTTTGAACCGGGTATGGCAAAGAATACGTATGGTACGGGATGTTTCATGCTGTTGAATACGGGTGATAAAATTCAGCACTCGAAGAATGGATTAATTACCACTATTGCCTGGGGAATGGATGGCAAAGTCGACTATGCATTGGAAGGCAGTGTCTTCATCGCTGGCGCTGCGGTTCAATGGCTACGGGACAGTTTGCATCTCATCGATCAATCCAAAGACTCAGAATATTTTGCTGCAAAGGCGTTGGGCTCTAACGAAGTATATGTTGTGCCGGCCTTCGCGGGATTGGGTGCACCGTATTGGGACATGTATGCACGCGGAGCCATCTTCGGACTTACACGGGATACCGGAAAAGACCACATCATCAAAGCGACTCTTGAATCACTGGCATTTCAGACCAAAGATATTTTGAACGCCATGCAGGAAGATGCAGGCTTAAAATTATCCAGTCTGAAGGTGGATGGTGGTGCCTGTGCAAACAACATCCTGATGCAATTCCAATCCGATATACTCAACACGGAAGTTGAACGTCCGGAGGTAATAGAGTCCACCGCCCTGGGTGCGGCTTACCTCGCAGGCATTCACATTGGCATTTGGAAGAGACAGGACATTGTCAGGAACCGCAAAATTCAAAAACGATTTGCTCCGCAAATGGCAGAGGAAGTCAGAAATAAATTGTACAAAGGATGGCAGAAGGCCGTTCAGCGAACCATGAAATGGATTGACTAGCATTAGACTTTGAACCCACAACCTTGAACTTCTCCAATTTCTCCAGGCTCGAAATACTTTCTAAACTCCGTACAGAGCGGTTTGACTTGCTTGTGATAGGAGGTGGAATTACCGGCGCCGGTATTGCACTGGATGCAGCATCCCGCGGTCTGAAAACTGCGCTCGTCGAGAAGAATGATTTTGCCTTTGGGACCAGCAGCCGATCCACCAAACTGATTCATGGTGGATTGCGGTATCTCAAACAATTGGAATTTGCTTTGGTAAAGGAGGTGGGCAGTGAGAGGGCCATCGTTCACAAACTGGCCCCACATCTTACTGTTCCTGAAAAAATGCTGCTGCCTTTATATGAGAAGCGCGGCATGGGATACTGGCTGACATCGATCGGATTGAAAATATATGACTGGCTGGCCGGCGTCAAACCTGAAGACCAGCGGCTGATGCTCACCAAGCTTCAAACTGTAAAGCATGAACCACTGGTTAAACAAGATGACATCAAAGGCGGGGCGTTATATGCGGAATACCGGACGGATGATGCCCGCTTGACCATTGAAATTGCAAAAATGGCGCAAGCTAAAGGTGCATTTCTTTTGAACTACGTTCGCGTCGCCGATTTTCTTTACGCCGAGGGAAAAGTATCGGGGGTAAAGGTTCATGATGAAATCACTAAAGAGGCTTTCGATATCCATTCATCATTGGTTGTTAATGCGGCAGGCCCATGGGTGGATGATCTCCGGGAAACCAACCATTCCAAACAGGATAAGTATTTGCACCTGACGAAAGGGGTTCATATTGTATTACCCTACCACCGGCTGCCGGTGCGCCAGGCGATTTATTTTGATGTGCCGGACGGTCGTATGATTTTTGCCATTCCGCGGGGTCGGATAACGTACGTGGGTACTACCGACACAGATTACACGGGGGACAAAGAGAATGTATTTGCGACCCGCGAAGATGCTAAGTACCTGGTGGATGCCGTTAATGAGACTTTTCCCTCGGTTCATGTTACCATCGCCGACGTAGAATCCAGTTGGGCCGGGCTTCGACCCTTGATTCACGAAGAAGGAAAATCAGCTTCGGAATTATCCCGCAAGGACGAAATTTTTGAATCAGAAAGCGGACTTATTTCTATTGCAGGAGGGAAACTCACCGGATACAGGAAAATGGCTGAGCGGAGCGTTGACTTGATTTTGAAAAATAACGTTGATGACCGGGAATTTTCGGCCTGCAGTACAGAGACCATTCGCCTTGCGGGGGATGGTTTAATCAATAGCGAGGAAGTTAAAAAATATGTTAATGATATTACGGCCCGGATGGCTGACCTGGGGATGCGCGGAGATGATGCTGTTTATCTTGTTCATTTATTTGGAAAACAGTCGGACAAAATCATTGACTATGCAGCAGTCAATCCTGGTAATAATCCGGAAATAAGTCTGGCGCTTGCCAAATTGTGGTATGCTGTTCACTTCGAAATGGTGTGCACAGCAGAAGATTTCCTGGTCCGCAGGACGGGTTTACTTTTTTTCAACATTCACCGGCTTCAATTTATACTTGAGCCGGTGCTGGATGCGATGGCGAATTATTTTTCGTGGACCGGAGAACGTAAAATGAAAGAACGCAATGTTATGGAAAGATTAATTCAACAGACTTTAAATTTTAAGAAACAGGAATGAAAATATTCGCACTGATAGTCGGGTTTCTGGTACTGATTTTTGTAGAAATTCTGAGGGTATATTTCATAATGCCGTTTCCGGGAAGCCAGGAAGATGAGACTGTTCAGATTGCCTATTCCCTGCAGCAATATATCTGGGCAATTCGCTTGTTCGGACTTGCATTGATAGTGTATCCTGTTATTTATTTTTTCAGGAAAGGCAGCACGGTGGTTACCGTGACACTTGCTGTGGTGCTGGGATTTTATATCGTTGTCTATTACATGTTCAATTACCGGTTCCTGGCAGACAAAATGTTTCTGGAGCCAAAGCATATTGCCTATGCCAGCGCGAATGACAATAAAGAGGTTAAGCCATCCCAACTTATCATTGGAGTAACTATACACAACGAGAGTAAAGCTTACCCCATTCAATTCATCGGTTATCATCACCAGGTCCGCGATACAGTCGGAGGTGAGCTGGTCATGGTAACCTATTGCACGGTCTGTCGCACAGGTCGTGTATTCAGTCCTGTGGTGGAGGGCAAGCCAGAAAAGTTTCGACTCGTGGGAATGGATCATTTCAACGCGATGTTCGAGGACGCGACGACTGGGAGC
>DAOMZK010000267.1:0-4376 GCA_035438035.1 Cyclobacteriaceae bacterium
GTAATGGCAATGGCGGCCTTCTCACTGCGGTGAAGGTTGCGCAGACCTTTTTTACTTCCTTCAAGAATACTGATGTAGATGACTGCAATTTTGCCTTTGACTGCACCGGGTTTTGCCTGGTAATCATCCTCCAGTCCATTGCCCATGTCCACCAAGTCACCGGTAACATCTGCCTGCACGGGTGAATGGCCGAGTGTGACTGCGGGGACTTCTGCTCCATCAATCGTGACCAAAACTGTTCCCCGCGACCAGGCTTCCACTTCAAATTCCTGGTAGCGCACATCTTCAAATCCGTATTCTTTGAATTTGTTGTAAGTGTACTCTTCCGCTTTGTGTCCATTTTCTGAACCGGTCAGCCGGTGACCGATGGTGGAGGTTGCTTCCTTCAGCGTGGAATAGCCTTTCGCATTTTGCAATACTTCAGCGTTGATCCTGGCGAAAGTCTCGTTCAAAGTCTCTTTTTTCTGGCAGGAGAAATTAAAGAGCAGGGAAAAAGCTGCAATGACAAACAGCGGGAATGATTTTTTCATGGGTTCAGGGATAGAGTTGCAAAGATAAGCTCCCTTTTATCCGGCTTACAATAATTATATAAACGGCACAACCCGAAATTTCAAATCTCCCGATTGCTGTCGGGATGAAATTCTAAAATTAATAGGTGTGGTCTTTTTGATAGTGCTCGCGCAAAATGTCCTCAGCGAAATCATTGGTGAGATCGCGGACCACTGTGTGAACGTGGTTGTTGTTATTCTGCGTGTTATCGTATTCAATCAACAGCATCGGACCCTGTATGCGATAGTAATTGCCTTCACCATCTTTTAGGCTTCCTGCCCATGCGAACGTGAGGTTATCCATTCCGGCAGCTTTGATTTTTTCCATGAGTTTTTTAGAAAATCCGAATTCATAATTTTTTACAAAGACATCCAGCAGTTGTAAAAATGCTTTTCTCTGACTCTCATTAAGAGCCGTGATGGCAATTCCTTCAGGAGATAATTTTTTTGCTTTGCGATCTTTTAAAGAAATAATTTCCGGTAACGCTTTTTCAGAAAAGAGAGCAGACTTTAACTGTGATTCGTTCAAAGATCGGATAAGGGCGAAGGCCAGGTCGGTTTCAGCCTTCAGAATTTCCTGACCCTTGGCTCGTTCAATACGCACAATGCCGGGGTTGGCTCCAAAGAAAGAAGGTGTTGACGAGACAATCTGATTTTTTACAACAGCAAAACTCAGTGAGCAATGATGACCTTCAAACCGCCACATCCACTCTTTATCAACAGAGGGTGTACCGAAAATTAAGAAATGATAATTCTTGGGATCACGGCGTGCGTTGCCCACCGGCAGACCTTCTACTTCACGCAAAATGTCTTCATTGGCGACAATGGCTGTTGATTTTTGATAGCCAACGCTGCTTAATGAAGCCTTCAAAAGGGCCCAGGCTGCTTTGGTCTGCTTGTCATTGAAGTCATGGAAAGTGGGACCTTTGCGTTCAACGGGTACGAAATCCCAATGAAAGCGTTCCGCATCGTCAACAGAAAACTGGGCCCTGGCCTTTACATCTCCTTCCAGCGTATTCAAGAATTCGTTGGCCAGTTTTGCAAGATCCTGTGCGGATGAAGAAATAAATCCCAATAAGAGGAATGCTGCAAAGAGAATGACTTTTGTTTTCATGAATGATAATTTAAATGCACTCAACGGAAATTTACTCAATTAATCAATTGAAGAGACAACTACCTGAGGTACGTTTCGAATAATTTCAAAATGCGTTTGTATTCGTCTGTCCAACTGCTGGGCTCCACGAATCCATGATCCTCCACAGGGTAGACGGCGAGTTCCCAGTTATCTTTTCCGAGTTCAATCAGCCGTTGTGTTACGCGCACAGCATCTTCAAAGTGGACATTCACATCCACCATACCATGACAGATCAGGAGATGGCCTTTTAAGCCGGCCGCATGGTACAGCGGTGAACTTTTAGCGTATGCGATGCTGTCGGTAGTGGGTTCATTCAAAATATTGGAAGTGTATCCATGATTATAATGAGCCCAGTCGGTAACCGGGCGCAATGCAGCACCGGCAGCGAAAACATCAGGCGTGGTGAACATACCCATGAGTGTGATAAATCCGCCATATGATCCGCCGTAAATTCCAATTCTTTTTGGATCGATGTTGTATTTCTCCACCATCCATTTCGCGCCATCCACATGGTCAGTAAGATCTTTTCCTCCCATAAATCGATAGATGCCGGTGCGCCAATCACGGCCATATCCCGCACTTCCGCGGTAATCCATATCCAGCACAGTGTAGCCCTGATCGGCAAGGAGATTGTGAAACATGTATTCGCGGAAATAGCTGCTCCACCATTTGTGCGCGTTTTGCAGATAACCTGCGCCGTGCACAAAGATTACAGCCGCTCCATTGGGATTGACAGGACGATACACCCGTGTATACACATCTGCACCATCTCTTGCCTTGAAAGTCACCAGTTCTGGATCTCGCCAGGGATAAGATTTAAATTCTTCAGATAAAGATGATGTAATCTGTTGTGCTTTTGCAGTGGGTTTTCCGGCCTCAGTATTTTCCTGTAAGTATATTTCCCATGGTTTATTGGAATAGGAATAAAGGATAGCCATCCATTTTTCGTCTGGCGATAACGTCACCTGGTTAGACCCGGTCATGGTTGTAAGTTTTTCAGCTTTTCCACCCGTTACAGATATCCTGTAGAAATGTTGTTCACCGGCATGAACCTCATTGGTCCTGACGTAAAAGAATTTTTTGTCTTTCGAGACATCAACGGTCTGCACTTCATAATTACCGGATGTGATAGCCTGCTTTTTCCCGGTTGTGAAATCGTAGACATAGAGATGGGCATATCCGGTTTCCTCAGACTGGAACCAGACCTGTTGATTGGATAACCAACCCATTGCGCCGGCGCCAAAGCCTGCGCCAGGTCCGCCCACCCAGGCGTCATCGTGCTGGCGATCGATCACTGATAATTTTTGTGTCTGTACATCGAGTGAGAGCAACCATCGGTCTTTATTGTCTTGTGCGCGTGCCACCACGATGTTGTGCTTGCCATCTTCACTCCAGAGCGGACCAAAGAATACAACAGAACGGGGGGCAGGTTTCTTTTCCTTGTCTCCTTCCTTGGACGGTTTGGAAGGATAGTCTTTTCTGAACGCAGGGATGTCAAAAATCCCCGGAATGTCTGTGGTCTTGACGGCCAGTACAGTGTCATTCTCAATGTTGTATACCATCATCTCATAGGAATTAAGCGGTGCACCAACTTTTGTGCGCGCGGGGATATCTTCCGTGAATCCGGATTCAGTAACATAATTGGGGACAATGGTATTTTTAGCGGTAGCTGATTTTGTCAGACGATACGTGACAAATTTTCCATCCGGGCTGAGCTGAATCTGATCGACTGTTTTTTCTTCGGTATAAATTTCACGCGGACGTTTTGGTCGGTCAGTTTTTTGTATTGCCTCTCCGGCTTTTCTTTTCTGATACCGGTCTTTCAGCACATCGAAGTAACTCAACTGATCATTCTTCAACCACTTCTCCTGATCATTGAGTTTGGGATCTGATTTTTTTGTTCCCTTGCGGAAGTCGGTCAGTTGGGAAAAGCTGCCGGTCGCAATTTCGAGACTGTAAAGATTCATGCCTGCGGTGAACAATATTTTTTTCCCATCTCCAGAAAAGGTGGGATTGAATTCGCGCTCGGTGGTAGAGGTGATTTGTAATGATTTCCCTGTCGCCAGATCCAATAGGAAGATATCTCCGTTCTTATCATACAATTTTTTTGAACGGGCTTTGTTATAAATACCATTAACGGAAGGCAGGCTCTTTCTCGCGGAAGCGTTCACTTTCTGCGGAACACGATTTGTCAGAGAGAATGTGTACAATGAATCGCCGGCATTTTTGTCAGGGTTCCAGTTAAAATAAACCTGTTTACTGTCTTCGCTCCAGAAGATATTGGAGGGCGCTGCGCCCATCCACTTTGGATCGCGCATGATTTTTTCAACCGTAAGCGTTTGTGATAGGGCTATGGAGGTACAGCCGATAAACAGCAGTAAAAGTATTTTTTTCATAGTCTTATTGTCATTCAAAACCGGGTGAATTTATCAGAATGTCCGAAAGGAAGGGATAGCAATGTGATGAAAGGCTTGGATGGGGTCTGTGCTGGCTTATTTTCTTTCTTTTGTCAAATCGCCAAATAGGCTATTGAAAACCATCAAAATGAGGCTGAATGCCAATGCCCACCAAAATCCATCCACTGTGAACCCGTCAACGAAGTAATCGACCATCAGGATAATGATCGCATTAATCACCAGGAGAAAGAGTCCGAATGTGAAAATGGTGATGGGGATGGTGAAAATAACCAGTAT
>DAOMZK010000268.1:0-4333 GCA_035438035.1 Cyclobacteriaceae bacterium
TTTAGCCACATCCATACCATCTCGTGACTGGTTATTATAATAAATGGTTTTGCCCGACGGATCGACAGAAAAATTATAAGCACCATACTTACTAGACGTAACCTGGAATCGTTCCTTCGTCCCCAGGTCAACTGCATAAATATTATCGATGCCGCTGACTGGTGAATTGAAGAAGAGATAATTGTGAAAGATTACAGGATAGCCCACATTTTCCTGCGATACAGGCAATAAATCTTCAGATACTCCTGTGTCCGTGTTAATCCGGGAAATTGATTTTCCCTCGCTATTAATCCGCAACACCACAATATTTTCACCATCCATTGTCCACCTCGGCATGGCTAGCTGATCATTGGACGGGTTTGGAAATTCTTTCAGAATCTTTCCCGACATATAATCCAGAATGATCATTCGAACCTGGTAGTCACTTGTAGATTCAATGGTTGCCACTTTATATCCATCCGGAGAGATGGCTGCCGCCGCATATCTGGATTTGCCAGAAATGGTCTGTGCGTTTTTGCTGCCGAAATCATAGCCTTTCAAAACTGAAAAAGTATGTACCGGCCATCGCGGATCATAACGAAATTCATTCCAAACCACACGTGAATTCGTTGCCGACAGCATACCGGCATCATTGATAATACCCTGCACATATCTCGTCTCTTCCTTTCCATCCTGCGAAAGCACAACCAGCGTTTCAATGTCTCCGATTCCGGATTTTACTGCCAATATTTTTCCATTCCCGAGGGGTTGAGGATAGAGGTAATCCGTGTAAGCTGTGGACTTTCGTCGCGTAAGGGTTTCAAATGAATTAAATTCCACTCCCTTTATAGCTTCCTCGTAATCCTTCCTTCGGTCGGCCGCCATTTCGTTATACAAATCCTTTACATGCATGCCGGCTTCTTTTTTTATCGCATTGGAAAATGTGAAAGGAATGAAGGGAAGATTCCAGGAGCGTCCGCTTATTTTCTCCCAGATCTGTGGATCATTGGTCTTCTTACGGAGATAGGCAACCATGTTGTATCCCAATACATAGTGATTGGGAATATTGTTTTTGTAGGATCTGAGGTATTGCTTGTGGTAGTTAAAAGTGCGACCCTCCATGAGATTGGTTCTGAACACCAGATCAAAATTTGGGATACGGCCTCTGCCACCGGGCGTGAAGGCTGTTTCCGTGGCCACGGCATCACCTTCCCAAAACCATTGTGGCGCCGCGGCAAATGCAAACCCGGCCAGCACTTGCTGTCCAAAGAGGGTGTATACCAATTTGTTAAATCCGGTAACGCTGCGCTGAAACTGAACGATATGCCGATACTCATGCGCTGCCAGGTTGTTTAACCAGTCGTTTGTTCCTATAAAATTATAGTTCTGTGATGGCATAGTATAAAACTCAGAACGGCGTGGGGCCAGGGTCACAAATCCATTTGAAATTGAAGACTGATTCTGAAGGATGATTGAAATCTTTTTGGGCAGCACGCCCATCGATTTCGATTCCGGTTCCCTGATTGTTTCCAGGGTATTGGCTACCCGTTGCGCCTGCTCATCAAAACCTTTTGGATACAGTATCCTGAAGTTGGGTGTATTCACCTGGTACCACTTGATATAAGGGGCATTGGTCTCCTGGGTCACCGACTCCTGCGCCTGTGAAAGGAAACTGAGAAAACAAATACAGGCAATAACGGAAATCCGAAACCAAAACATGTTCAGCAACTTTAGGTTTGAAACTACATCATCAAACCCAAATTAAAAACCAGGGGAAAAAATATAGCGACAGATGGGTAATTCCCGTACCCCAATCGGTCACTTATTATATCTTTTGCCTCCGGATGAAACTGCAGAAACATTAAAGAATCCCTGAGCTTTGGTACCCTGTGTATTTACATTCACAATGTTGGTCGACACATTGGCGAGTGGTGTCGAAAAAAGCTCCTGGAATCCACCCGGACGGTTCGTTTGTATTTTTACTTCATTTAAATGATTGAATGCCTCGTGTGTAATAGAGAATAGTTGGACGTTCAGTGAGTCCCCAACCTCAACAGGGTTTAAACGCTTGCCGCTGGCATCGGTATCATTCGAATTAATACCCCTTCGAATTGGCGTAATAAAAGTTACACCGTCTGTTTGGGCTCCCGCAGAAAACCCGGCATCGTAGGCATAGTTGATCTCAATAGGTTTGTTCAACAGGGTCCCGTTTTTATATGTTCTAATCCAATAGGTATCTCCCGGTCCCACTGGATCGGTAGCCCAAAACTGACCCCGGGTGATCAAGTCATTTGTACCTGTACGTTTATCTGTATCAAAGGTGATACTGTCGATCAGGGGAACGCGGCCCATTTTTGAGGTGGCGGTAAGTGTTTCTCCGTTGACCTGGATGGTCAGCTGGTAGCTGTTGTCTACCGTACCGAATACCTCATTTCCCACAGGCGTCCATTTGTAATAACCGGGTTTGCCGCTTTCTTCAAGGAATGAAAATACTTTTCCCTTGTCATCCCTGACTGAAATGACCGCTCCAGAAATCCCTGGTGGAAGGGAATTATCAAAATAGGATTGAGATTTCGAAAGTACAATGGTTTGCGGCCCCGGCTTATTATTGAGCCATCCATCCACTACATAAACAGCGTTGGCATTTTCCAACTCAGGATAAATGCGGGTTTCGCAAGACACCAACAGAAGGGCTGATAATCCGGTGACGATGGCGGATATTAATTTTTTCATCGGATTTAGAATTTAAAGTTGTAGGAGACCGATGGAACAATTGAACCGATGATCGAAAGCTGAGTGGCCTGTGATTCCAGTGCCTGACCCTGAGGAACCCGTTGATCGTTCTGTGAAAAGTAAATGGAGAACGGATTTTTTCTCGCATACAGGTTATAAATAGAGAATACCCAGTAGTCGGTATTCTTTCTCTCCTTGCCGTTCTTCATCCTCTTTCCCTGCAGGGTGAAGGAAATGTCAAGCCGATGGTAGCTGGGAAGCATTACATTATTGCGTGTTTCATTCGCATTGTAAGGGATCAGTATCCCTTGTTCTATCACTCGCGATGTTGGAAAGGTTGTAGGTGTGCCACTGAGGTACACAAAATTTCCTGAGACAGACCACCGTTTATTAATGTCATAAAACCCGGTAATTTTCAGGTTGTGGGTTTGATTGAAACGCGTGTCATACCATTCACCCCGATTGATTCCGTCTACTTTTAATTCTGATTTTCCCAGGGTATAGCTTACCCATCCGGTAAGGCGGCCGGTTTTCTTCTGGAAATACAATTCAATGCCATAAGCCCTGCCTTGTCCAATCAGTAAATCACCCTCGAGATATTTATTGATGAACAGGTTGGCGCCGTTGATATAGTCAATCTGATTCTGGGTGTATTTGAGATAACCTTCGACGGAGATCTCATACTTCTTTGTTGAGCCAATATCGCGGAAATATCCGAACGTAAACTGATCAGCAATCTGCGGCTTAATGTTGTTGGAACTCGGGTTCCAGACATCGAGGGGATTGGAGGCGGTGGTATTGGAAATCAAATGAAGATATTGCGCCATACGGTTGTAACTCGCCTTCAACGAACTGACACTACTGGTCTGCGCTCTGAAGGAGAGCCGCGGTTCAAAGTTGTTGTAGGTTGCTATGGTCTCACCGTCTCCATATTTTTTACTGCCCGCAACGGGTTTTCTTGTCCCTGGAATTGTGTCTCGGTAAGTATAGACTGTTCCCGGACCCATGTACTGGAAATTGGAAAAGCGAATGCCATAGTCAAGGGATAAATAATCATTCACCTTTTGCGAATTACCCACATAAGCTGCTGCTTCAAGATTATAACGTCGTTCCAGGCTGTTATCGACCGTTGACCCATTGGTAACCCCTTTCGCATTGGCAGGTTCGAAAGTGTAGTAGGTAGCCTCTCCACCAAATGTCAGTTCATTTTTACTGTTGATGAAATAACTGAATTGAGGCTTCAATATGAATGTGGAAATGGAGGAGTTCCAGGTAAACTGGTTGTTTTCGTCTTTACCAAACTGAAGAGCGTAATCATACTTACTGTAGACGAGGGTCAGGTTGGAGAACAACCTTTCGTTGAATAAATGATTCCAACGCAGTGACGAAGTCGCGTTACCCCAGTTAAAGCCCTGGGTTTTATCGAACTTGAAGTTGTCCCGTCCGAAATAAGCTGAAAGGTACAGGCGATTTTTCCTGTCCACATTGTAGTTGGTTTTCAGGGTGAGGTCATAAAAATTCAACTCTCCTCCATTTTGTAGGAGTGGAACAAAAGGGCGCGCCAATACATCGATGTATGACCGGCGCGCGGCGATAATAAATGATGCTTTATTTTTAATTA
>DAOMZK010000269.1:0-4324 GCA_035438035.1 Cyclobacteriaceae bacterium
ATCATTTATGGTGTTCCGGTTCTGCTCCAGGATAAAACGATCGGAATTTTTGGGATGTACGTGGATATAACTGAACAAAAGAAGGTGGAGGAGGAACTGCAGATCAGAAACACCGAGCTTGATAATTTTGTCTATAAAGTATCACACGACTTGCGTGCACCATTATCATCGATTTTAGGATTGGCTCACCTGGCGGGAATACCGGGCAACGATGATAATCTAAATGACTACATCAAATTGATGGGAGAAAAGGCAATGCAATTGGACCATTTTATATCCGATGTACTCAGTCATTCCAAGAATCTGAAGCTGGAATTGAAAGTAGGTGAAGTTGACCTTCAGAAGGTGATTAATCAGACCTTTAATGAATTAAGTTATCTCCCCGGAGCGGAGCACGTAAAGAAGGAGATATCTGTTTCCGGCACGGGATTTTACAGTGATCCCTGGAGGATAGCGGAAATTTTCAGAAACCTGGTTTCCAATTCAATAAAATACAGAAAACTCGATGGGACTATTCCAATCATCCACCTGAAAGCTGAGGTTACAGAGTATTTGTGTTGCATCGATTTCAGGGACAACGGTATCGGAATAGAAGAAAGCAGCCGGACAAAAATATTTGAGATGTTTTATCGTGCCAGCAACCAGTCGGAAGGCAGCGGTCTCGGTTTGTACATCGTGAAGAATGCAATTGAAAAATTGGGAGGAAAGATCTCGGTTGAAACTGAACTGAACCAGGGAACTTTGTTTAAAATAACAATTCCCAATCTTCGTCTTTCAAAATAAGCCGTATCTTTCAGGTTATCACTGATATGCAAATTGCGGAAGTAAGAACCAAAGAGGACCTTCGGGAATTTCTCATGTTACCGGTGCGACTATACAAAAGCACGCCGCAATGGATTCGCCCCCTCGATAGTGATGTCGAATCGGTGTTTAATCCGGAGAAAAACAAGGCTTATAGAGGGGGATCCTGTATTCGGTGGTTGATTAGAAATGACAAAAATGAAACCGTTGGCCGTGTGGCGGCCTTTATCATTGACAAACTGGTAAGAAAGGGGAATGACCAGCCCACCGGTGGCATGGGTTTCTTTGAGTGCATCAATGATAAAACCGTTGCCTTCGCGCTCTTTGATCAATGCAAAAACTGGCTTCAGGCACACGGCATGGAAGCAATGGATGGACCAATAAATTTTGGGAGCCGGGATCGATGGTGGGGATTGCTTGTAGAGGGATTCGAAAATGAACCTAATTATCAGTGTAATTATAATTTCCCTTATTACCAGAATTTTTTTGAATCCTATGGCTTTCAACTGTATTTTAATCAGTTTACCTATGCCAGGAAAGTAATGGAAGGGTTGTCGCCCCGGCTTGATCATAAGGCAAAATTGGTGGCACGCGATCCCAATTACAGTTTCCGTTTCATCGCTAAAAAAGAATTGCATAAGTTGCCGGAATATCTTCACGATGTTTACAATAAAGCCTGGTCAAACCGGGCCGAAACTCCGGAATTAAATATGGCGCAGGCCAAACTATTGGTTAAGCAGATGAAGCCCATTCTTGATGAGCAGTTATTATGGTTTGGATTTTATAAAGATGAACCTGTGGCTTTTTTTATTTCATTACCGGAAATCAACCAGATATTCAAATATGTAAATGGGAAATTGGACTGGCTCGGTAAATTAAAATTTGTCTGGCATAAAATGAGGCGCACCAACAGAAAGATGTTTGGTATTCTGTTTGGCGTTGTGCCCGAACACCAGGGAGCAGGAGTGGATGGAGCCATTATCATGGCAGCCCGTGAATTATTTCAGACCGGCAGGTTTCGCTATACTGAATTTGAAATGAACTGGATCGGAGATTTTAATCCAAAAATGATTCAGGTTGTGGAGCAAGTGGGTGGCTATATCTCTAAACGGCATATCACCTATAGAAAACTTTTTGATGAGTCTAAGCCGTTTAAACGTCATCCGATACTTCGTTGATCATGCAGGAGGAAGAATCAAAATCAAGTTTTCTTTGGAAAAACCTGCTGCGAGGGCTCATCTGGTTTGCTATAATTATGACCGCCTATATCCTCGCCAGTAAGGATATCAAGGTTTACCAGGAAGAGATCAACGAAATCGGTGACCGCCTGCCCTTGTTGCTCGGTATCTTCACTGTCTCCGAGATTGTATTTGGAATAATTCCACCGGAATTGTTCATGCTGATCTGGCAATCGAAGGGTGTCGTATCTGAATACGTACTCAACCTGACTTATCTCACATTGATTTCTTATGCCGCAGGGGTAATAGGATATTATATTGGATACTTTTTTTCAAAGACCAGTTTGTACGAACGTATCAGTGACCGGTACCTCAAACAATACGACCGGCAACTCAAGCGATATGGAATTTACCTGGTTCTCGTAGGTGCGGTTACGCCGGTTCCCTTTTCGGCCACCTGCATGCTGGCCGGATCAGTAAACATTTCAATCAGGGATTTTCTCTTGATTTGTATTTCCAGGATCATCCGTTTTGCCGCTTATGGCTGGATGGTGTGGACATTTCCCAGTTGGTTCAACTGAAAGATTCAGGCAGTAAATATGGCGTGCAGCCTGAGTACTTGCGGGATGACCATTTGCCGGTCGTCATTGTAAATAATGAAATCAGCAAGCTTTATTTTTTCTTCTTCGGGCCATTGATTTTTTATAATCGCCCTGACTCCCTCTTCCGTTCTTTGGGGGTCACGCTCCATCACCCTTTTAATACGCAGATTCTCAGGACAGGAAACAACGATCATTTTATCAACGGATTTGTATGCCCCGGCTTCGTATAAGAGTGCGGCTTCACGAAGCACATATCGCTGATGATGGTGTGTGGCTGTCCATTCACTGTAGTCCCCGGCTACCCGTGGATGAACGAGGGAATTCAATTTTGACAGGCGATCGGGGAATCCGAATGTCATTTTTGCAAGATCATCGCGGTTGAGCATGCCATCGGGCCGGTATATCGTATCACCGAATTCCTTTTTGATCTCCAGAATGAGGCCAGGGTCGGAAGTCATCAACATCTTCGCCCTGCTGTCGGCATCATATACAGGGACGCCGAGACAACTGAATATCCTGCAGACTAGACTTTTACCCGAACCAATCCCTCCTGTGATTCCTACCTGAATCGGTTTCATGGCTCAGTATCTTTTCAATACAACAGAGTCCACGTGTACCAAGCCAGCGTAATCCGGGAGATTGCTGATCTCCGGCATCAATTTGAGTGATTCACCTTTTTTCAGTTCTACAAGTTGAAGCACTGCGGTCACTTTTTCAATGTCAACCAGGAAGAGGTCATGATCTTTTTTAGGAACAAGAAATACACACCTGACAGAGTCATGATCCGTTTCAATTCCCCAGGGCATTCTGGGTGTTTTCAACCTGAGCAAGAATTCCTGGGTTTCAATGAGTCCCACATCAAATCGAACTTCGGCTACGGGTGGATTTCGCTTGATGAGCATTCCATCTTTCAGCGTCACTTCGATATTTTCCTGAAAATTTCCATCAATGCGTGTTGCATGTACAGCAATAGTCAGGGTATCGCTCATTTGTTCAAGAAGACTTTTGGGCCCTTCCAGTGTAACGGAATCCGGACTGACTGTGACTGGACTGATTCGGCCATAACCCAATTCATAGGAAACTCCTTTTAGATCAGCATCCAATTTTATTTTCCTGGAAATCCTCGGTTCGATCTTCAGTCGGAGCGTATCCGATACAATGTAATTCACCTGAAGTGGCCCTATCTGACCGGCCACAACAGGAGACAAAGTGCTGGCGACAATCTTCCGGGTTTCCACAGGCCGTTCAAGGGCAATTGCAATCTGGGGGACTTTCAATCCAACACTTTTTCGAAATAATTCCCACCCATTGCCGCTTACATTGAGTACAATGACAGGGGGTAGAGGTTCAACGGGGATAAATTTTGTATCGTCAAACTCAAAGAGCAGCGGGAACCTGACGTTAGTTGCATAGTCTTTGTTCAACGCATTGAAGATCCAAAATACAGCTGCTGCCAGGAAGCAAAGTGCCAGTGCTTTCCAGTTCGTGCGGTCAAACCGCAACAGGTTGCTGATGGCCCGGAGCAGATTCAAAGTTCAGCGTTCAGGAAATTTTCTTCACCACATTTACTGTTTTGGTCGCCTCCATGGAGACAGAAGATTTTGAGAATTTAATGCGGGCCCCTCTTTCAAATTCCAGAATGAAGGTGTCATCTTCAATTTCGGCAACGCGTCCATGCGCTCCACCAATGGTCACCACGAGGTCTCCCTTTTTAACTTCTTCCACAAATTTTTTCTGATCTTT
>DAOMZK010000270.1:0-4307 GCA_035438035.1 Cyclobacteriaceae bacterium
GGCGTAGCGAAAGCCCATGCTGACGTTATTTTAATTTCCGGTCACGATGGAGGAACAGGCGCATCTCCGCTCAGCTCAATCCGTCACGCGGGATTACCCTGGGAGCTGGGCCTTGCTGAAGCGCATCAGACATTGGTCCGAAATAAGCTCCGTGGTCGTGTAGTACTTCAAACCGACGGTCAAATTCGCACAGGACGAGACCTCGCCATCGCGGCTATGTTGGGTGCAGAAGAATGGGGTGTTGCAACGGCAGCGCTGGTTACTTCTGGCTGCATCATGATGCGCAAATGTCACCTTAATACCTGTCCTGTGGGAGTGGCGACGCAAAACAATGAATTGCGTGCACTGTTTACCGGCAAGCCGGAATACGTAGTGAATCTATTTACATTCCTCGCGGAGGAACTCAGGGAAATCATGGCTGAACACGGATTCCGTACAGTGAATGAAATGGTGGGACAAAGTGATCACCTTGAACTTAACGATACGGACGGACGGTGGAAATTCGGCAACCTGGATCTTTCCCCGATTCTTTATAAAGAACCAATCAGTCTTGATACCGCTTTGTTCAAACAGGAAGATCAGGATCACGCCATCGAACTTGTGCTGGACAGAACACTGATAAAAATTGCGAATCCGTTTCTTGAGCATGGTGAATCTGTACAAGGCGTATTCTCTATTACGAATGAGGATCGCGCTGTAGGGGCCATGTTGTCAAATGAAATTTCAAAGTTGCCCAGGGACAAACAACCCTCACCGGGAGCAGAAGGGATTCATTATAAATTTCATGGAACTGCCGGCCAAAGTTTTGGTGCCTTCGCCACGAATGGAATCACCTTCGAGCTTGAAGGTGATGCCAATGACTATTTTGGAAAGGGACTCTCCGGTGCGCGTATTGCAGTTTACCCCGACAAGCGTATCAAGTACGATCCCTATAAAAATATCATAATCGGAAACGTGGCATTGTATGGTGCAACCTCCGGAAGTGTATTTATTCGCGGGCGGGCGGGTGAACGATTTGGCGTCCGCAATTCAGGTGCGACGGCTGTCGTGGAGGGCGTGGGAGACCATGGCTGCGAGTACATGACGGGTGGTATCGTCGTTATTCTGGGTGATACCGGCAGAAATTTTGCGGCCGGCATGAGCGGCGGCATCGCATATGTTTTCGATCCGCAGAAAACATTTGCTCAAAACGTGAATAAGGAAATGGTGTTGCTTGATCCGATGGATGAAGAGGATGAAACCAGTCTGTATAAACTGATTCAGGAACATATAACCCATACCGGCAGTGAGACTGCAGCAGCCTTGCTCAAAAACTGGAGTGAAACTTTCGGCCAATTTGTGAAAGTCATGCCTATCGAGTACAAGGAAGTACTTCGGAAAAGAAAAGCGGCAATGGAAAAAGTTTCAATCTCTTCTTAAGAATAATTACATGGGAAAGCCGACCGGATTTTTAGAAGAACCCCGCCAACTCCCCGCCAAAAGGGACGTGGCCGAACGTTTGCGCGACTATAAAGAAGTGGAAGGAGCAGTAGACGAAAAGCTGACGGTAAAACAAGCAGCACGCTGTATGGATTGCGGCACTCCATTTTGTCATAGCGGATGTCCGCTGGGAAACAATATTCCTGAATTCAATGATGCGGCTTACCAGGGCAACTGGAAACTGGCATATGAGATTCTTACCTCCACCAACAATTTTCCTGAATTTACCGGAAGAATCTGCCCCGCTCCATGCGAGACATCCTGCGTGTTGGGCATTAACAAACCCGCCATCACAATTGAATACATTGAGAAATCAATTATTGAAAAAGCCTACGCTGAAGGATTTGTTGTAGCTAAGATTCCTGCCATCCGTACAGGAAAGAAAGTTGCCGTCATCGGATCAGGTCCCGCCGGCCTGGCTGCAGCAGCACAGTTAAATTCAGCGGGACATTGGGTCACTGTTTTTGAACGTGCCGATGCCATCGGTGGATTGCTTCGCTATGGCATTCCGGATTTCAAACTTGACAAAGCTGTACTCAATAGGAGAATAAAAGTCCTTGAAGAAGAGGGCATAGTTTTCAAAACAAAATCAAACGTAGGTGTAAATGTTCCGGTTAAACAATTAAAAGAAGAATTCGATGCCATTCTCCTTTGCGGCGGATCAACCATCCCGCGGGACCTTCCTATTCCGGGCAGAAATCTGAAGGGAATTCATTTCGCGATGGATTTTCTGACACAGCAAAACAGAAGAGTCAGCGGCAAAGATGTTACCGAAGAAGCTATTTCAGCATCAGGTAAAAATACGGTTGTGTTAGGTGGCGGCGATACCGGATCAGATTGCGTGGGAACGTCCAACCGTCACGGAGCGAAATCCGTAACACAAATTGAAATTCTCGGAAAACCACCTTTGGATCGAACCGACAGTATGCCCTGGCCGAACTGGCCGATGATCCTGAGAACCTCAAGTTCCCATGAAGAGGGTTGCGACCGGAACTGGAGCATTGTGACAAAAGAATTTATTGGTGACGAAAAGGGAGCATTGAAAGCATTGAAAGTCATTGGCATTGAATGGAGTAAACCCGAACCAGGCAAGCCCCAAACGTTCAAAGAAATTCCAGGAATGGAAAAAGTAATTCCGTGCGAACTCGCATTGCTCGCGCTTGGATTTCTCCATCCGCAAAAAGATGGGATGATCAGCCAACTTGGTCTTGAGCTGGACGAACGCGGCAACGTAAAATGCAATCAATATCAAACCAGCCAGGGGGGAGTTTTTTCTTCAGGAGATATGCGCAGGGGTCAATCTTTGGTAGTGTGGGCAATCTCAGAAGGAAGAGAAGCCGCGCATGCGGTGGATGAATTCCTGATGGGCCAATCAGCACTTGAAGAAAAAGAACGCGGAATTTTCAGTCTCGCTTAAGTTCGTTGCGGGTTGATTGAACCTCTGGTATCTTATTGTTATTGTTACTCGATTGAAAGAGTAACTTTAACTATCATGATTTCCTGTCCTGTCTTTTCAGTAGCCAAATTTTATTTGGTTAATTTTATCCAATGGAAGTCCGGGACCCAATTGTCGTTCACAATAAATCAATACTCATTGTTGAGGAATACCTCCGCTTCGAAAAGGATTCTCCTGAAAAGCTTGAATATTTCAAAGCGGAGATTTTTGCGATGGCGGGTGCTGGAGTAAGACACCCTATAATTTTCTCTAATCTGTTTATTGCAATTGGCCCTCAATTGAAAGGAAAGTCCTGCAAACCATATGGAAGTGATCTACGAATTCACATCCCTGAAAATACCCTCTTCACCTATCCTGACATTTCAATCATCTGCGGTGAACTCATCCCTTCAAAGCCGGATGCGAGTACTTTCTTGCTTCCCTTTAAGTGAAATCTTTCTCGGAACAAAACTGTGATATTCATCTTTCAATAAATCATCCTTACTTTACATAGTCAAAAATAAATTATGAGCTACCGTATCGAAAAAGACACCATGGGCGAGGTCCAAGTCCCCGCCGATAAATACTGGGGCGCACAAACCGAACGCTCCCGCAACAATTTCAAGATCGGACCAGAGGCCAGCATGCCGAAGGAAATTATCTATGCTTTCGCCTATCTGAAGAAAGCCGCAGCGATGGCCAATTGTGATCTTGGCGTACTCACTGCCGATAAGAAGGATCTGATTGCAAAAGTCTGCGATGAGATTCTGGAAAAAAAACTGGATGACCAGTTCCCCCTGGTGATCTGGCAAACCGGATCCGGTACGCAAAGCAACATGAATACCAATGAGGTTATTGCTTATCGGGCTCATGTCATCCAGGGTGGAAAGCTTTCCGATGAAAAGAAAGTGCTCCATCCCAATGATGATGTGAACAAATCACAATCCTCCAATGATACATTCCCCACCGCCATGCACATCGCCGCCTATAAGGCTGTGATGGAAATTACTTTGCCGGGAATGAAAAAATTACGCAGCACACTTGCTGGAAAAGCAAATGAATTTAAGTCCATTGTGAAAACCGGCCGCACCCATTTCATGGATGCCACGCCCCTCACTCTGGGTCAGGAATTTTCAGGATATGTGCAGCAGATTGATAACAGCATGCGGGCCATCCAGAATGCACTGGAAGCAGTTCGTGAACTGGCTCTCGGCGGGACTGCCGTGGGAACCGGGCTGAATGCACCGAAAGGGTATGATGTGCTGGTCGCAAAAAAAATCGCAGAACTTACAGGTTATCCATTCATTACCGCTCCGAATAAATTCGAAGCACTCGCAGCCCATGATGCAATGGTAGAACTTTCCGGTGCATTAAAGCGGGCCGCTGTCTCTTT
>DAOMZK010000271.1:0-4300 GCA_035438035.1 Cyclobacteriaceae bacterium
CGCTTCGGGAATCATCATCATCATCACGTGTGGCATAGACCGGCCGGAATGCAACAATAGCTCCACCACATTGTCAAGGTTGGAAGAGTCAGACTGGGCCGGATTGCAAATGGGAAGGATCATGTCCAATTCCTCCCGTGTGAAACGGGAAGAGGCGAAGAAGGCTTCCTTCGATTTCAGCCAGTTAATATTTCCCTGTACCGTATTGATTTCTCCGTTGTGTGCAATGAAGCGAAAGGGTTGAGCGAGTCTCCAGGAAGGGAAAGTGTTGGTGGAGAATCGCGAGTGAATAACAGCCAGGGCAGAAACCACCTCTTCATGTTCCAGATCGGCAAAGTAGTGCTTGAGCTGGCGGGAGGTCAGCATGCCTTTGTAGGCAATAGTCTTATACGAGAGGGATGAAAAATAAAATTGATTGTTTACGCCCTGCACGGATTCGGTGACAATGCGTGTGGTGTATTTGCGCAACACGAAAAGTTTTCTTTCGAAATCATCGGGACTGGAAATACTTTCCGGACGCTTGATAAATATTTGTTCCATCACCGGCTCCGCGCGCAAGGCAGTCTCCCCGATTTCATTGTTTCGTGTGGGCAGCAGCCGATATCCCAAAAGGGACATTTTCATTTTCTTGATCTGGCGGTTGAGTACCGTCCGGCATTCTTCACGAGCTTTGGGATCGCGGGGAAAAAACACAAGGCCAACGGCATAGTGGCCCGTTGGCGGTAGTTTGATGCCCAGTTTGTTGCACTCATTTGTAAAAAACTCATGAGGAATCTGGATCAGGATTCCGGCTCCGTCACCTGTATTGGGTTCGCATCCGCAGGCACCACGGTGGCTCATCCTTTCGAGCATGGTGATGGCATCCATGACCAGTTGGTGAGACTTTCGGCCTTTTATGTTGGCAATAAATCCTACTCCACAGGAGTCGTGCTCAAAGGAGGGATGAT
This sequence comes from Cyclobacteriaceae bacterium, assembly GCA_035438035.1. Classification (GTDB taxonomy): domain Bacteria; phylum Bacteroidota; class Bacteroidia; order Cytophagales; family Cyclobacteriaceae; genus ELB16-189. The sequence goes on from DAOMZK010000271.1 coordinate 948, forward strand.
AAAGCCCTTGGTTTACTTGATCGTTCAATGTTCATTCGTTACTGAAAGAGAAATTTACGGCTCACAATTGGTTAATGATAAGAACATTAGAAGATTTTTGGCAAAAATTTTTAAAACCTTACTAACAGTTAGTAGCTACAACGATTGTAATTAACTTGCATTTCAAAAAATTTCTGTGCTTATGATCCGTCAATACATCGAGAGCAACAAGGACCGTTTTCTTTCCGAACTTTTTGAACTGCTCAAAATCCCTTCCGTGAGCGCGGACAGCCGGCACAAGGAAGACGTAAGAAGGGCAGCTGAGTACGTTGCAGAAAAGCTGAAAGCCGCCGGTGCAGAACATGTGGAGTTGATGGAGACACAGGGTCACCCCATTGTGTTTGGAGAAAAAATTATCGATGCCGGAAAGCCGACCATCCTGGTGTATGGCCATTATGATGTTCAGCCGCCGGATCCGCTGAATTTATGGAATTCACCCCCGTTTGAACCAACGGTGCGCGATGGAAAAATCTATGCCCGGGGGGCATGCGATGACAAGGGACAGTTTTACATGCACATCAAGGCTTTTGAAATTTTGATGCAGCATAACCAACTGGAGTGCAATGTGAAGTTCATGATTGAAGGTGAGGAGGAAGTTGGCTCGGAACACCTGGGAGACTTTGTCAAAGCAAACAAAGCCAAACTCAAAGCCGATGTTATTCTGATTTCTGACACCTCATTGATTTCATTGGATCAACCATCCATTACTGCAGGTCTTCGCGGTCTCAGTTATATGGAGGTGGAGGTAACAGGACCCAACCGGGATCTTCATTCCGGCGTTTATGGTGGCGCGGTTGCTAACCCGGCCAACATATTAAGTAAAATGATTGCGTCCCTTCATGACGAAAGCGGTAGGGTGAACATTCCGGGATTCTATAGCAAAGTTGCAGAGCTCAGCCAGGGAGAAAGGGAAGCATTGAACAAAGCGCCTTTCAGTCTTGATGCTTACAAAAAGGAACTGGGAATTGATGAAATTCAGGGCGAGAAAGGATATACCACACTGGAGCGCACGGGTATCAGACCCACATTGGATGTAAACGGAATTTGGGGAGGGTACACGGGAGAAGGAGCAAAAACAGTTTTGCCTTCGAAAGCATCGGCAAAAATATCCATGCGTCTCGTTCCGAATCAGGACCCGAAAGAGATTACAGAATTATTTACGAAGCACTTCATTTCAATTGCACCAAAGTCCGTGAAAGTGAAAGTGACCGCGCACCATGGCGGAGAACCGGCCGTCACGCCAACGGATTCAAAAGCATTCAACGCCGCAAAAAAAGCGTTTGAAGAAGTGTGGGGAAAATCACCCATCCCTACACGGGATGGCGGCAGCATACCCATCGTAGCACTTTTCAAAAAAGAACTGGGCCTTGATACCGTGTTGATGGGTTTTGGTCTTGATACCGATGCGCTACACTCACCTAATGAGCATTATGGAATAAAGAATTTTCTTATCGGAATAGAAACCATTGCCGCATTTCACAAGCACTTTGGAGAGTCTAAATAGATCAGCAGTGAAATGATCCCCACGCCACACATCCTTGATTATGACTTTTTGTAAAAATTGGTTGGGTGTTCAGGAAGAGCAGAGTCATCTTCACATCGAATTACTTCCCCTGATAATTTCATAGTTTCCGGGAAAAGGTCGCCTCGCAAGGGGTGGCCTTTTGACTTAATGTCCCACTGGAGGCGTGATCAAATTGTTTGTTCAGAAATTATTTCAACTATTTTTTAGGGAAGGCAAAGATGCTTTCATCTTTGATGTCATTAATGGTAATTTTTTCAACGGTTACTTTTGCTGCCGTTTGTCCATTGACTTTTTGTTCTGTTAAGAATGGAAACATCAGGCCATTGACTTCCTGATAATCGCTTAGATAGGATTTCACTTCAGTTCCTTTCTGCGGACCGGCCTGCACAGTTCTTGTAATCACAAGGGGTATAAAGTTTTCAACATCAAAATAGTGCAATTCAATGGCGTCATCCTGGTCATTATTTTTATTGCGTACAAGTTTAATCTTATAACATTTTATACCGTCGACATCTTCAGTGCCTTCGAGTGTTACTTCGTGACCCTTCTTTTTATAGTCAATGAAATCGTTTTCAAACTGTTCATTTTTCATCTCCTTGGCCTGTTCATCGTCCAGTTTTACAGGATCTTTACCTCCTTGCATCGGATTCACCATCCAGCCTGTGGTTCCGTCAAAGGCCTGAATGATCATGCTCCCCATGACATCAACTTCTCTTCGCTGCTTATTCGGAGTCATTTCATAAGTAGTCATTGGAAAATCCTGGCCAAAGAAGACCTTTCCCTTTATGGTCCTTGATTTAAGCGCTTTCCATTTGTCGAGGCCGCCGGTATTGGCAAAATATTTGGAAAGAATTTCATCTGCAGTTTGGGCTTGTATGGCGGTAAAGCACAACAGCAACATGGAGATGGCAAGTAGTTTTAGCTTCATGATCTTGAAATTTTTTCCTGAGCAGGTAAGAAAGGTAATAATTTACTTTCCATTTTCCACGGAACCCCGCCGGGATGAAGTTTATTCTCTGTTTGTTATCCGGCCGACAATTTTATTGTGATTTTAGGAATTATGGGCTAAACGAATTTAATCGTCATTGCGTTAACTTAGCACCTTATTACTCTGTTTCAATGCGGATCATTACCCTTTTATTCTTCCTCCTGACCGGATTTTTTTCTGTGGGTCAGATATTGACACCAACGCGCTGGACCTATACGGTATCCAATCCCGCTCCAGTTGTCGGTGATGAGATTGAACTGATCTTTAGTGTAGTAATTGAAGAAAACTGGTATCTCTATGCCAGTGAATTTAAATGTGATGATGGCCCGATCAAAACCACATTTGCAATCAAGTCACACCCGGGATTTCGACTCGTGGGCAAACTCAGGGATATTAACCCAGTTGATAAGCATGATAAGATTTTCGAATGCGATGTAAAGATATATAAGGGTAAAGGAGAATTTCGCCAGAAAATAAAAGTACTGAGTTCGGATATTGTGCTGGCAGGAGAATCTGACTACCAGGTCTGTTCGGATATTGACGGAAAATGCATACCGTTTAGTGATGACTTACTTTTTGACTTGAATGTCCAGGGTTCAAAAATAAAGGTTCAGGATCCGGGTACATCAAAAGATGAAAGCCTAAAAACAATTGACTCACCCTTTGGCGCGCAACAGACTACTGTTGCGGACTTGTCTTCCGCAACTACGGTGGGACCCACACTGGATGAATCAGTCATCGAAGGGACACCTGCTTTACATGAGGAATCCTTTTTTGGCTATCTGATTTTTGCATTCGTCC
>DAOMZK010000272.1:0-4299 GCA_035438035.1 Cyclobacteriaceae bacterium
CATCAATATCCTCTGCCAGAATACTCTTGATAAGCTGAGTGGGGAGTACATCCATCGGCACCACTTTTTCAAACACACCGGTTAACACAAATGAGCGGGGTTCACCATGGGTGTTGGTATCCAGTTTAAACTCCTTGTTCGGTGCGAGGAAGGAGAGCAATCCCCACGCCCGATGCAAACTAAGTTTGCTTATACTCGGCGTGATCCATCCCAACAATTCATAATGATTGCCTTCCGGTAATACCGTTACCTGGTGATCAAAAAATCCGATGTGTCCATCCAGGCCAATGTTAGTTCCCGTCAATGGATTTCCAGAAATGCATCTTACATTTTCACTTACGAGATTGTCAGCCAGGAGTTTCTTTACTGATGCACCCGTTACCGTTTTATAGTACTGGGGCGTTTTCACTTCCGAACCCGTTACTGCAACGATCCTGGAGGCGTCTACCATTCCGGTAAGGAAGAGTTTTCCAATCTGGATGACACCAAAAGGGTTGATCGTCCACACCAGGTCACCTTTATTGATCGGGTCGATGTGATGAATTTGCACGCCTACACAACTTGCGGGGTGCGGTCCTGAAAATTTATTGACTTCAGCGCCCTTCACCTGAGAGAACACCGTTGAAATTTCGCTGGTGGTATGGATATTGACGTGTACCGAACCTGTGGTGAGCTTCTTCAGGATATCGACACCGGCCTGGAAATACTGATCCTGGCCTTTGAACAAAATGCTATAGTCGGGTGCCAGCGGGCTGGTATCAAAAGCTGAGATGTGAATGGCTTTCGGGGTAGCCGCAGGATCCGCAATCGTGCCAAATGGACGTTGAACCAAATTAGGCCATACTCCGGAAGCCTTCAATTGTGTTTTGATTTCTTCGGCAGGCAGATTGGTCAGTTCGGAAACCGTATATTTTTTAAATGAAAGGCATTCATTACTGCGGTCAGCAAGAATTTTTACCTCTAACAACTTCCTTTTATCACCGCGCTTGATTTCAACCACCTCACCACTTACCGGGGAGGTGAAAACTACGCTATCAAATTTCTTGTCATGGAAAAGTGGGGTACCTGCCTTGACAATATCGCCTTCTTTGACGGTCACCTTGGGCATATACAGCCCGTGGAAGTCTGTGGGTTTTACCGATACCGTATCTGCTGGTTCTTTTTCCGTAATTCTCTGGGCCGCTTTGCCCGCGAGATTAATATTAAATCCTTTCTTAAGACGAATGAATTTGCCCATGGAGTTGAGTGAAAAGCTATGAATTCAGGCCGCGGCAAAATTAGCAATAATCCTTACTCGGCAAGGCTTTTTTGGGCTTTTGTTGGTGGAATTCGGACCAACGGCAAAGACCCCTAATTTTTCTTTTTTATCATCTGTCCGATAGCCAGATTGACGACTTCATCCACCTCTTCGTCGATGGTAATATAGGTGGTGTCAATCTCAATTGCCGTGGCCGCTTTCCTCAGCGGGCTTTCCTGGCGGGTACTGTCGATCTCATCGCGTTTCAACAGATTTTCCACGATGGTATCAATGTCAATCATTTCGTCCCGGTCCAAAAGTTCCTTCTGCCGGCGGAATGCCCGGACCAGGATGTCGGCAGTAAGAAAAAGTTTTAGTTCGGCATCAGGAAAAACAACTGTACCGATATCCCGGCCATCCATTACAATGGCCCGTTCCTTGCCCATCCGGCGTTGTTGGTCAACCAGGGCATGCCTTACCGACGGGAGTGTACTCACCTGGCTAACAAATTCCGACACCCGCATATCGCGTATTTGTCTTTCCACCATCAGTCCGTTCAAATAGGTCTCCGTCGCTCCCTTGGCGTTCACCTTAAAGGAAATTTTAATTTCCCGCAGGGCCTTTTCGATTTCATGAGGGTTGGTCAGGGAAACGTAATGGTCAAGGAAGTACAGGGTTACTGCCCGGTACATGGCGCCTGAGTCGATGTAGCGGTATCCCAGGATTTTGGCTGCTTGTTTGGCCGTCGTACTCTTGCCGCAGGCAGAATATCCATCGATAGCAACGATTATTTTGCGCATGGCTAGCAGTCTTTCAACGGACAAGGAATAGGCTTACCCTTTTTTAATTTCTTGTTCTTATGGGTATGGTTGGAAGTGGAACAGGAAGTAATCAGGATTAAAGCAGAGACAAATATGACCAAGAGGTTCTTTTTTAATGAAATCATCCTGCATGTTTTATTTCAAAGGTATTAGTTAAATGATAATTAAAAATTCACTTCACCGCAAAGACGCGAAGAAAATACGCTAAGGACACAAAGACCACTGCGATCTCTGCTTCTTTGCGGTTAAATGCATTCACCCTTCCAGCTTTCCATGATAACTCATCCTGAATCCGATCTTTTGTCCCGCCCCCAACTCCTGTGTCTTTTCCATTTTCTGATATAGTGTAATAAACTTCACTTGCGGATACGGTGGCGCCATGAGATCATTTTCTATCGCGAGTGTCAACGCCAGTTTTACGAGGATGTTCAATTCCTGTTCTGTAACCGGAGCGGTTGAAACCTGGCTGTATACCAATCCCATTTTACCCTCTCCCTCCACTATGTATCGCCCTTCATGATTGATCAGCAGTCTGGCCAGCAGATATCCGGGATCATTTACACGGTTAAACTTGATTGAATCGGACATGAAATTGTAAATCATGATTTGACCGAAATAGCGGTTGATGTCTTTCTCCCTGATGTAGGCATTTTTCATCACCTCATGATCATCGCTGAAAGTCACAATGTTGGTATGGAGAACAAATACCAGGAGATCGCCGGCTAGCTTCACAAAAAATTCGTGTTCATTGACCCGCTTGAAGTCCACGGTTACATCATGATCTGTAGTAGTCTTGGTTTTCTTTTTTAGTTCCCCGGCAATGCGTTTGGATTCCTTGGCCAGCAATTCAAATGAGCCTAACAAGTTCTTATAGGTTACTTGCTTGGCCTGGGATTTATTTTCCAACAAGCGCTGGATGTGTTCCAGTGGGTCCTCTTCCTTTTCCATGCGATTGGCGGTTTTTTATTGTAAATTAGAAGTTCAAAAAATAATCATTTGATCCTATGGAAGCAAACGAAGAAGGCAAAGCCGAAAAAGTATTCAAAGAATTCGGAAAAAAATTAGACCAGTTCTTTGCTGAAGCAAAAGGTGCAGGCTCACGAGCAGAGTCCGACCTGAAAAAGAAATATGAAGAATTGAAAGCCCAGGCAGAGAAAATCAAGGAAGAATCAAAGAATAAAGAACGCTGGAAAGAAGTGGAGGCGAATTTGCGCAAAGCGGGAGAAGAGTTGGAGAATGCGGTGAAAGCTGCTTTTAAGAAGAGAAGTTAATTGTTTTGCTGGATAGCGGGCTGATTGGTTGTTGCTGCTTCAGAAACACCCAGTCAACCAGCCACCCAGCTATCCAGCAAACTAGCCTTAAATTTTCACTGTCTTCCACGTCCCCCTTCGAAAAATCAGAATCGCCACCACCGCCGCCGCCGACTCTGCAATAGCAATGGCCCAGAAGGCACCCGATTCACCAAAGCCGGCTTTCATGGAAAGCACGTATGCAAGCGGAATCTGAAACACCCAGTACGTAAAGAAATTGAGAATGGTCGGCGTCCGGCTGTCACCTGCGCCGTTAAAAGACTGGATGACCACCATTCCATAACCATAGAAAACATATCCGAATGCTACAATCCGCAAGCATTCCGTTCCGCTGGCAATGACTGCTGTATCCTGGGAAAAAATTCTCATGATCGGTTCAGATACGAAATAAAACACGATTGAAATAAATCCAAGGAAAATCATGTTAAGCATGCCGGCTTTCCAAACGGACTTCTCCGCGCGCTCAGGCTGTTGCGCTCCCAGGTTCTGACCCACGAGTGTTGCCGCCGCATTGGCCATACCCCACGAAGGCAATATGGTAAAGATGATCACCCGGATCGCAATCTGGTATCCCGCGAAAGCGGAACTTCCAAAGTTGACGATTATGCGGGCAAGGAAAAGCCAGCTCGCCGTGGAAATCAGAAACTGACCGATGTTGCCGGCTGAAACTTTTAGCAATCGGATTACAATCTCCCAATCGAGCTTGATATTTTCCTTATGGATTTTCACTATGCCCTTATCACCGGCGAGAAAATACAATTGATACAATACGCCTGTCGTCCGTCCGATGTTGGTGGCTATGGCAGCGCCTTCCACACCTACGGATGGAATTGGTCCCCAACCGAAAATAAGTATGGGATCCAGAATCATGTTGAGGATATTGGCGATCCACAACGACTGCATGGCGATCGCGGCATTACCGGCGCCACGG
>DAOMZK010000273.1:0-4299 GCA_035438035.1 Cyclobacteriaceae bacterium
TTGCAAAAGATACCGTGCTTCAGGTAAGCGCTGCCAATGTGGCGACGATCTATATTTCTATTGCCACCAACTTTAACAACTTCAACGACATCGGTGGTGATGAGAATAAAAGAACAACTGACTATCTGAATAGTGCTTTGAAGAAATCTTACATCAAAATACTGAGTGATCACATCACTGCCTATCAAAAATATTTCAACCGGGTAAAACTGGACCTGGGAACGAATGAATCTGCCAATCATCCAATCAACGAGCGGTTGAAAAATTTCAGTTCAACATTCGATCCTCAACTTGCAACCCTCTACTTTCAGTACGGCAGGTATTTATTGATCTCCTCCTCACAGCCGGGAGGACAGCCGGCTAATCTCCAGGGAATATGGAACAATAAAATGAGGCCACCATGGGATAGTAAATACACTATCAACATCAATGCGGAAATGAATTACTGGCCGGCAGAAAAAACCAACCTTTCAGAACTGCATGAGCCATTTATTCAAATGGTAAAAGAATTGTCTTTCACCGGACAAGAAACTGCCCGTGTCATGTATGGTGCCCGTGGATGGATGGCACATCACAATACGGATATCTGGCGGGCAACTGGCGCCGTCGATGGTGCATTCTGGGGAGCATGGACGGAGGGCGGAGGCTGGACAAGTCAGCACCTGTGGGATCACTATCTCTACAATGGAGACAAAGCTTACCTCGCATCTGTTTACCCCGAATTGAAAGGTGCGGCTTTGTTCTATACTGACTTTCTTGTCGAACACCCAAGTCGTCATTGGCTGGTGGTCAATCCGGATATGTCGCCGGAGAATGCTCCTGCAGCACACCAGGGATCTTCGCTGGATGCCGGAACTACGATGACCAACCAAATCGTGTTCGATGTTTTCAGTAATGCCATACAATCCGCTGAAATACTCAAACTAGATCCTTCCTTTACAGACTCACTCAAGCGACTGCGTGACCGCCTCCCTCCCATGCAGGTTGGTCAGCATGGTCAGTTGCAGGAATGGCTGGATGATATTGATAATCCCGAAGACCATCATCGTCACGTTTCACATCTGTACGGGTTGTTTCCTTCGGATCAGATCTCTCCATACCGTCATCCTCAACTGCACAGTGCGGCGAAGAATACGCTCCTCCAAAGAGGTGATGTCTCCACGGGTTGGAGTATGGGTTGGAAGGTGAATTGGTGGGCGAGGTTACTGGACGGTAACCATGCCTATAAGCTAATCAAGGACCAGCTCACGCCGGTAGGCACAAACCCCGGCGGTGGCGGTACGTATAACAATCTCTTTGATGCGCATCCACCGTTTCAGATTGATGGTAACTTTGGATGTACGTCGGGAATAGCGGAGATGCTGATGCAAAGTTCTGACGGAGCCATTTCACTCCTTCCTGCATTGCCGGATGTTTGGCATACCGGAAGTATCAGCGGACTGCGCGCCCGTGGAGGTTTTGAAATTTTGAATATGCAGTGGAAAGATGGAAAGCTCCTTGCGGTTAGCATCCGCTCGAATCTCGGTGGTAATCTGCGGATGAGAGTTCCCAATAGTATGAAAATGAACAAGGGAAATTTAAAATCTGCTGCGGGTGAAAATTCAAATCCTTTCTATCAGATCCCAAAAATTCAAAATCCAATTGTTTCTGAAAAGGCTCAATTAACCCCTCCACTTCTGAAACCGACCTTGCTTTATGATATTGCTACGGAACAAGGCAAAACCTACAGCTTCATTATAGACTGAGCACCGTTCTAACCCTGCGATCACCTCGGGTCATGTGAAAATCGTGGATTGCAACCGATTTCTTGCATTTTCCAGGCACTCTCTCTATTATTGTATGGATATTAAATGTATCAATGACACTTATAAATACCAGTGTACTGCGGATTATAAGGAGCGGACTTTTTGTCATTGCAATCATTAGCCAAATCCCACTACCAGCGCAACAAAACCCAGCGAGCAACCCGGTCATCTTCGCTGATGTTCCCGACATGTCCATCATTCGGGTTGGAGATATTTACTACATGAGCAGCACCACCATGCACATGAGTCCTGGGGTGCCGATTATGAAATCCGACGACCTCATCAACTGGAAGCTGGTAAGCTATGCATATGACACACTTACGGGCAATGATGCGATGAGTCTCAACAATGGGAAAAACACGTATGGCCGCGGCTCCTGGGCCAGTTGCATCCGGTATCACAATGGAATGTTTTATGTATCGACCTTCGCGCAGACTTCCGGCCGCACCCACGTCTACGTGACCCAGGATGTAGAAAAAGGTCCCTGGAAGGCAATCTCATTTAAACCCAGCTATCACGACCATACCATTTTCTTCGACGATGATGGCCGCGTGTACATGATTTACGGAGTCGGCAAACTGAAGATCGTGGAACTTAACGCCGATGTCTCTGGAATAAAGCCCGGAACTACAGAACAAGTGTTGATTGAAAATGCAAGCGCTCCGGCTGGCGACAACATCGGGCTGCAAGCTGAGGGGTCTCAACTGTTTAAAGTAAAAGGAAAATACTACCTCTTCAATATCACCTGGCCCAAGGGAGGTATGCGGACGGTTGTTATTCACAGGGCTGATCATATCAACGGCCCCTGGGAAGGACGCCTTGCTTTACAAGATTTAGGAATAGCGCAGGGAGGATTGATCGACACGCCTGCCGGGCAATGGTTTTCCTACCTGTTCCGCGACTACGGAGCTGTCGGTCGAATCCCGTACCTGGTTCCCGTACAATGGGTCGATGGTTGGCCCGTGTTAGGAACTGATGGTAAGGTTCCAGAAATCCTGGACCTCCCTGCCAGCAAAGGATTGATTCCTGGCATTGTTGCTCCCGATGAATTTAATCGGAGTAAGAATGATCCGGATCTGCCACTCGTCTGGCAATGGAATCACAATCCTGTAAAAGGACTCTGGTCGGTACGTCAACGCAAAGGGTTTCTACGGTTAACTGCAGGCCGAACCGATACAGATTTTCTTTCTGCAAGAAATACACTTACCCAACGCACCATAGGACCGGAATGCAGCGGAAGTACGATGCTGGATGTCACGCATTTGAAGGATGGTGACTTTGCCGGGTTGGCGATGTTGCAAAAACGATATGGCTTAATCGGTGTGATGCGCGAGGGAAATTCCCATTCACTGGTAATGGTGAGCGCAGAGTCTGAAAAGGCAGTAGAAACGCAAAAAATACCAATTTCTCAAAATACTGTTTACCTCAAGATCGAGTGCCAGTTCCGCAACAAGCAAGATGAAGCGCATTTCTTTTACAGTCTTGACGGAAAAAGCTGGTATGCATTTGGCGCAATTTTAAAGATGGCTTATACGCTGCCACACTTTATGGGCTACCGTTTCGGATTATTTAACTACGCAACTAAAAATACCGGGGGATTTGCTGACTTTGATTACTTCCATATTGAAGACCATATGTCCGACAATAAATGAGAGGATTCAGGTAAGTTTGGTTGATTTCAATCTTATAGAATTATGAAAATATTCAGATTCAAAATGTACAAGACTTCTCTTTTTATTACCCTGACAATGATCATGGCTTCATTGATAATTATTCCTGATGCTGTCGGGCAAAATCCATTCATCCGGGACCAATACACAGCCGATCCAACGGCGAGGGTATTTAATGGAAAAGTGTACGTCTACCCTTCCCACGACATTCTCGCCACGCCAGGCAAGGGACGCGTTGGTTGGTTCGCCATGGAAGATTATCATGTTTTCTCTTCCGACAACCTGACGGACTGGAAAGATCACGGCATAATCGTAAAGCAAACAACAGTTCCCTGGGCCAAACCCGATGCATACAGCATGTGGGCACCCGATTGTATTTTCAGGAACGGGAAATATTATTTCTACTTTCCCACCATGCCCAAAGACACAACAACCAACAGCCGTGGTTTTAATATTGGTGTGGCAGTTGGAGACATGCCGGAAGGCCCCTTTGTGCCGCTGCCGGAATCCATCAGGAAAGTGAGGGGCATTGATCCCAATGTACTCATCGATAAAAATGGTCAGGCTTATTTATACTGGTCAGCTGGCAATATTTTTGGGGCACCCCTGAAAGACAACATGACGGAGTTAGCTTCTGATCCGGTCATTCTCAAAGCATTTCCCGAAAAGGGATTAAAAGAAGGTCCATTCGTCTTTGAACGAAATGGTATTTACTACATGACCTATCCCCATGTAGAAAATAAAATTGAGCGGCTGGAATATGCCATTGGCGACAATCCTATGGGCCCATTCAAATTTACCGGTGTCATCATGGATGAGTCGCC
>DAOMZK010000274.1:0-2272 GCA_035438035.1 Cyclobacteriaceae bacterium
TTTTCACTTCACTGGGCGTAAGCACGGCGTCTGACCACACTGAATACAATATGGGCAGGAACACATATAAATTGGGATTAGCTTTTAGCAGGGGAGATTGGAGCATGTTACTTATAGTTAAGTTTAGCCTGATTCATGATAAAGTTAACAAATGGATATCGGAATTTAGGAATATATTACAGTTGAATAACCACTGGTAACTTTGTCTAAGGAAAGTATAATCCCGGCGCCAAAACTTTTGACCGCCACATTGGCGTATCAGTCGCAAGCCAGGCTGGGTGAGGGATCAATCTGGAATTACAAGACCGCTGAGTTGTACTGGGTTGATATTGAATCCGGACTGCTTCATATTTTTAATCCTAAATCAAAGACTGAAAAAGTCAGTAGTTGGGAACAAAGGATCAGTACAGTTGTTCCTGCGGAAGACGGGATGCTGATTGTGGCGGGGCAAAATGGATTGTATAAATTTGACCCGATAAGACTGGAAAAGGAGTTGTTGATTGAACCGCCGCACGATTCATCCATCATGCGCTTCAACGACGGAAAATGTGATCCTTCCGGAAGATTGTGGCTAGGGTCCATGCATCTGGATACCATATCAAAGTTATCGGCGCTTTACAAAGTTGAAAAAATGAAATTCGCTCAGATGTTGTCCGGGATCACCATATCCAACGGCATCTGCTGGTCACCCGATAGCCGAACCATGTACTACATTGACACACCGACGCATGAAGTCAAGGCATTTGATTTTGATCAGGTATCGGGCTCAATCAGCAACATGCGTGTAATCATCGAAATGAAAGATGAATTATCCAGTCCTGACGGCATGACGATTGACGCAGAAGGAATGCTATGGATTGCCCACTGGCATGGAGCCTGTGTGACAAGGTGGGATCCGCAGAGCAGCAAAATGTTGTGCAAGGTGGAAGTGCCGGCTTACAATGTTACTTCCTGTGCTTTTGGTGGTGAAAACCTTGACACATTATACATTACATCAGCACGAGAAGAGATGACAGAAGAACAAAAGCTAAACTTCCCGCTAGCCGGTAGTTTGTTCGAGATAAAACCAGGAGTAAAAGGGGTCAGGTGCTTTTTCTTTAAAAATTAATCACCGCAAAGACACGAAGACACTAGAGAGATTTTGACTAATCTTCGTGACTTAGCGGCCTCAGATATTAATTTTCAGATTCAGTAATCGTTACCTTCTCCATCACATCTCCCTGCCTGATCTTGTCAATAACATCCTCACCTTCAAATACTTTTCCAAATACCGTGTGGTTACGGTCGAGATGTTTCGTATTCTGACGATTGTGACAAATAAAGAACTGTGAACCTCCGGTATTTCTTCCAGCGTGAGCCATTGAGAGTACGCCGCGGTCATGGTATTGGTTGTCGCCAGTGAGTTCGCAGTCGATATGATAGCCTGGACCACCGTTGCCGATGCCGTTGGGGCATCCGCCCTGGATCATGAAATTGGGGATGACACGGTGAAAAATGAGTCCGTCATAGTATCCTTTTGCAGCGAGATCCGTAAAATTCTTTACTGTATTAGGCGCGTCCTTTTCAAAGAACTTGATTTTCATTGTACCCTTAGCGGTTTTTATTTCAGCTATCTTCATGTTTGTTAATTTTGCAGCAAGTTAAATGATTAAGTGCATTAGCCATAAAAAAGTCTACCTCACGGAAGCGATAGCCGAGGATGCACTCATCGAGGCACGCACACAATACAACTATCCGGCCGGCACCGGACCTGTTGCCATTTATCAATGTGAAGATTGTGGTCATTATCATTTAACATCCAAAGGAACCATAAATCAGAAACTTTCATTATATATACGCGACGGAAAAATCGATCGTGAAAAGCAAGCCAACGATTGGCTGAGAAAGATTAAACGAAAGTAAAATATGGACGGAATTGAATTGATCGGGCACGTTGGAGCATTTTTGACAAGTGTAACGTTTATCCCACAGGTGTATAAAGTCTGGCAGACAAAGAGTGTAAATGATCTGAGTCTGACGATGTTGTTTATTATTCTCACGAGTACGATTGTGTGGCTGGTGTATGCGTTTGCGCTGATGTTATTGCCGGTGATTTTGGCCAACAGTATTGTGTTTATCCTGGATGTGATGCTGATCTATTTTAAGTTTGCGTATGGGAAGAAGTGAGTCAGTAGGTCAGTAGGTCAGTAGATCAGTAGGTCAGTAGATCAGTAGGTCAGTAGATCAGTAGATCAGTAGATCAGTAGATCAGTAGATCAGTAGATCAGTAGAT
>DAOMZK010000274.1:2372-4264 GCA_035438035.1 Cyclobacteriaceae bacterium
ACCTACTGACTTACCGAGCTGCATTTCAAACTTAGTTTAACCACAAATGCCAGAGTTAATAGCCATCCTCGTTGCCATAAGCACATTCCAATGGATCAGCGGCCTTCTAATTCTCATATTTCTTTTTCTAGGATTTAAATTGCTCGAAACTAACTGGTCGTACAAGATAAGTAAGCCTCATTTATGGGAAGAGGCCATCAGCCAAGGAAAGATTCCCAGTCAACTCAAAAAGATCGAACGATTCTACCGCGACAAAGTCCGGTTTTATAATTTCTGGTTTCAGATTGAGAGACTTAAGAAAGAAAATGTAGCAGGATCTTTCGCAGAAGTGGGTGTGTATAAAGGAGAAACGGCAAAAATGATACACCTTATGGATTCGTCCAGGAAATTCTACCTATTTGATACGTTTGAAGGCTTTGCTGATAAAGATCTTCAACTGGAGAAGAAGGAGGATGAAAGCATTCAGGCTGTGGATTTCTCTGACACTACCGAAGCAACTGTAGTACAGTTCATCGGTGGCAATGATAATATCAAAGTTATTCCCGGCTACTTTCCAGACACCACGAGTAGAATAGCAGAAGAAAAATTTGCCTTCGTTCATCTCGATGCTGATTTATATCAGCCCACGATTGAGGGATTAAAATATTTTTATCCCAGGCTATCCAGAGGCGGTGTCATCATCATTCATGACTACAATCATAACTGGGAGGGTGTAAGAAGGGCTGTGGATGAGTTTCAAAAAAACATTCCTGAAAGAATAGTCGAAATACCTGATTGGCAAGGAAGTGCAATGATTTTGCGTACTGCGTCAATCGCAAATCGTCAATCGTAAATCGTTAATTAATGAAGTCATCGTTAACAATCGGTACCCCCCTAAAATCTTCCGCCATCAAAGTCATGATGTTGGGCTCTGGTGAGTTGGGAAAGGAGGTAGTGATTGAATTTCAGCGTTATGGTGTTGAAGTTATTGCGGTTGACCGTTATGATCATGCACCTGCCATGCAGGTCGCGCATCGCTCCTATACCATGTCCATGCTGGATGGAAATGCATTAAGCGCGTTGATCCGGAAGGAGAAACCAGATTTTATAGTCCCTGAAGTAGAGGCCATCGCAACTGATGCTCTTGTTGCATTGGAACAGGATGGCTTCCGGGTTATTCCTACGGCCAACGCTGTGCGACTGACGATGAACAGGGAAGGCATCCGGACTTTGGCAGCTGAAAAACTGAAGCTCAAAACATCGGCGTATGCTTTTGCGGGTACGAAAGAAGAATTTGTAGCAGCAGTGGGATCCATCGGCATTCCCTGTGTCGTGAAGCCGATCATGAGTTCATCGGGCAAAGGACAAAGTATGATTAAATCTCAATCCGACATTGATCATGCCTGGCAGTATGCACAAGAAGGAGGAAGAAGTGGTGGCGGAAGAGTAATTGTAGAAGGATTTGTTGATTTCGATTTTGAGATCACTTTACTCACCATCAAACATAAGGACGGTATTTTATTTTGTGAACCGATTGGTCACAGGCAGGAACATGGCGACTATCAGGAGTCGTGGCAACCGCATCCCATGACTGACAAAGCACGGGCAGCCTGCAAACACATTGCCAGCCAGGTGGTGGATGCGCTGGGCGGCGTGGGGATTTTCGGAGTGGAATTTTTCATCAAAGGTGATGCCGTTTATTTTAGTGAGCTTTCTCCTCGTCCGCATGACACGGGAATGGTAACCATGATCTCGCAGGATCTTTCAGAGTTTGCGCTGCATGTACGGGCTATCCTCGGTTTGCCAATACCTTCCATTCGCCAACTGGGACCTTCGGCTTCCAGCGTAATTTTGGTGAAAGGGAATTCTGAGAATGTTATTTTTTCAGGATTGGAGGAAGCGCTGTCTGAGCC
>DAOMZK010000275.1:0-4263 GCA_035438035.1 Cyclobacteriaceae bacterium
ATGGTGAACTGCTGATCACCGGCCAGGTCGCCATCATGTGCATCGAGTGTATGCAGCATGATGGGATAGCGGGGGAGACGATTGATAAATTCCTGAGTGATGGTTGTCGGTAATTCAGGAGGGATACTTTTTAGCGTATTGAAATCACCACAAACGAATTGGGGTACACCTTTCTTGGTGTGAGGTTTAAGCAATTCATCAATCAACTGCTTGTACTGACTGTACATGATTTCCTGTGCACCGAATGCCTGCAGGTGGGTTCCTGCCACCTGAATGGTGTTGTGTTTATATTCGATTTCGGCAAGGAGCGCGCCTTTACGTGCCAAGCGGTCGTAGCCCGTCCGTTTTGAATATCGTATCTCGTGCATTTCACGGATCGGATGTTTGGAAAATATCATCACACCACCGTTGGACTTCAATGCTAAAGTTTTCCGGTTGAGGACGGGCGTGCGGTGAGGATAGTTTTCAAGAAGTCCTCTGGTAATGATTTTCCGGCTGCGTTTATTGAATATTTCCTGGAAGACGATGACATCATAATTCCGGGCATTCAACTGATTGACTATGGCCTCTGAGCGTTTTGCTTTCCCACCGCCTTTCACAATGCTGGGAAGCATTTGAATATTCCACGTGAGGATCTTGAGGGAATCCTGGGCGTGGGAAAATGCGGCAATGAAAACTGAAATTATAAGGAGAAAGATGGTTCTCATTTTGTAAAGAATACAATTTTCACCGCGGAGGTGCAGAGACGCGGAAGAAATAGCAAAACGCTGCGCCTCAGCCTCTCTGCGGTTTAAAAAAGTATTGAGTTCAGTGGACAGTTACCAACCCCATCCCTTTCTATACTCTCTCTTCACAAAAGCATTCGCCTGTTCGAAGTTGGTAATTTTCATATTGCCGCCGTCCCAAAGCAGTTTGATTCCTCTTCCGGGATAGTCAAAACCTTCTCTGCCTACACGCGGCGTACGAACATCATAACTTCGGATAGCGAGATTGCCCATGAGTATGGTTTCGGTAAGGGGACCAGCAGTATCAAAGGGTGAACTTACTTCCATTTTGCCATAGCCCGCGATGCAGGCTTCAACCCATTGTGCATAATGTCCTTCCGCATTTCCTGGCACACGCTTGATGGACTGTGCGATATTCACTTCCTTATTCTTTGAAGCGGGAAGGAGGGAGGGATACATGCCGTAGGTTCCGCACATCATTTTGCCTTTTGTTCCAATGAACAGTGTTCCATTACTACCATCGCGATCACCCATCATCTCATTGGCACCCAGTTCTTCAGGGCGCTGCGGCTGTATGCCACCATCCATCCAGTGTAATTTCAATTCAGGTTTTCCATTCACGGCAGGGAAAGTGTAAATGACATAAGATGATGGTGGTCCGCTTTCCGGAAAATATCCGCGCTTGAATTCATCTACGTAAACACTTCCTACACTCGCTGAAACGTCAATCGGATATTTGAGATTCAATACAGAAAAAGCAGGTGCGATGATGTGACATCCCATATCACCCAATGCTCCTGTTACGTAATCCCACCAACCCCGCCAGTTGAAGGGCACGAGTTTGTTGACATAATCTTTTTGAGGAGCCGTACCCAGCCACAGATCCCAATCCAATTCTGCCGGAACAGCAGCTTTTTCGGTGGGCCATGCAATTCCCTGTGGCCACACAGGCCGATTCGTCCAGCAGTACACCGTATGCACATCTCCCAACAGTCCGGCATTGTGCCATTCCATCAATTGTCTTACACCATCTCCGGATGCACCCTGGTTTCCCATCTGCGTAACCACTTTATATTTTGTTGCCGCTTCGGTGAGCATGCGGGCTTCCCAGACATCGTGCGTAAGCGGTTTCTGAACATAGACATGCTTGCCCAACTGCATGGCTGCCATCGCCTGCACAGCGTGATTGTGATCGGGAGTGGAGACGCTCACTGCGTCGATGTGCTTGCTTTCTTTGTCAAGCATCTTGCGAAAGTCTTTGTAATACACTGCCTTGGGAAAATTTTTGACAGATTCAGCGGCCCTGCGGTCGTCCACATCGCAGAGGTAAGCGATTTCAGCTTTTCCGCTTTTCGCAAATGCGGCAATGTCACCTTGGCCCTTGCCTCCTGCGCCGATGCCAGCCACATAGATTTTGTCACTGGGAGCAGTGAAGCCATTTCCTCCAATGACATGGCGGGGTACGATTGTGAATGCCGCTGAAGCTAGACCTAATGTTTTTAGAAAATTTCTGCGAGAGGTTTCCATAGGGTTCAATGTTCAATTTTCAAGGTTCAAAGCCTGCCTGCTGACAGGCAGGTTTGCTACGAATCAAATTTCACAGATTCAGCCAGTGTGCGTTCATCGTAGGCGACTCCATATTGAGTCAATACTTCCTGGGGTACACCATCCCATTGGTTGGGTCTGTTGCCGGCATATCCCAGGTCTTTGATGCCGATTTCGCTGGTAAAGAACCCGGTTGCTGTCAGGTCGCGCATCAAATTAAAAAATGCTACGCCCTGCTGCATTTCAGGTTTGGCTTTCTCCGGCCAGGCAATGGCCTCCACCATTTCAATTTGCTGCGTACCACTGCAGTCTGAAAAAGCCTGCCCAAATCTTTTTGCGCACTGCACATCCAGCCACTTGATGCCGCCACGGAGCGGGAGTTGATGCTGTGGCATATCCTTGGCGATGAATTCTATGAATTCCGGCACTTTGGCGTCAAGGGCACCACCGGATTTTTCATCTTTTGGTATGATGATATCCGAAAGGATAGTAATGGTCTTCATTTCGTGATCATCAAAAAATTTCTCCGCTGAGATTTTATTGAAATGTTCAATCTCTTCAGGTAAGCGGTCCGGTCCTGCATTAGTTGCAGGAGCAATGGCAGTCTCCTCCGGCTTTTGAGGTGAACAAGCGTCCAGCAACACACCGGTGGTAAGGGTTCCGGCTGCAAGCGTTTTTAAATATTTTCTTCTGTCCATGAGTTCGTTATTCGTTAAAGGTTGTTCGTTGTTCAGTCGACCTAACTATTCACAATTCGTTTTTCGCTATTAGCTCTATATGTTCTGTTTCTTCAACTCCTCAATAATAAATTCTGAAGCTCTCATCGACAGTGCTAAAATGGTCCATGTCGGATTTTTATCAGCCTGGGAAACGAACGGTCCGCCGTCGACCACAAACAGGTTCTTACAATCGTGAGCCTGATTGAATTTATTGACCGCTGATTTTTTAGGATCATTTCCCATACGAACGGTGCCGACTTCATGAATAATCCTGCCCGGTGCCAGGAGACCGTAATCTTCTTCCTTGCCTTTAACACCACGGATCATTTCAGCACCCAGCTTATGGAGAATCTCCTGAAAGGTATCCTGCATGTGTTTGGCTTGCTTGATTTCATTATCACTCCAGGTATATCGGAATCGCAAGACTGGAATTCCATATTTATCCACCGTTGAGGGATCGATTTCGCAATAGTTGTCTTCCCGTGCGATGGCTTCACCGCGTCCGGCCATGTGAATTCCTGCTCCATAGAAATAGCGGTAATCATCCTTGAGTGCCGCTCCATATCCGCCGGCTTCTTTTTTCTTTCCGTCACTTCCGGGATAATTTCCATTTGTCTTGTGAATCCCAAAGCCAAATCCGTAGCTGGGCATTCCCATACCACCGCCATATTCAATATGATAGCCGCGGGGAAAATCCAGTTTTTTATTATCCAGCCACCAGGGTGTGTACACATGCATGCCGCCTACGCCGTCTTCATTGTAGCGCTTGCGTCCAAAAAGTTTGGGAAGCACGCCACTCATGGACACACCGGTTGAGTCGTGAAGGTATTTTCCAACCACACCGCTCGCATTGGCGAGGCCTCCGGGATGTTTGGCAGATTTTGAATTGAGGAGTAGTCGGGCTGATTCACCGGCACTGGCGGCCAGCACCACCACTTTGGCATTCACCTGGTACTCCTGCAGGTCATTTTTATCAACGTAAGAGACACCTGTTGCAACGCCTTCATCATTGACAACCACTTCGCGGGCCATAGCGTTAGCGATAATATCCACATTTCCGGTTTTTAATGCGGGGTTGATAAGAACCGAAGACGAAGAGAAATCACCATAGACTGTACAGCCTCGGTTACATTGACCACAGAAAAAACAAGCACCCCGATCTTTGTTGTTGGCCAATGGTCTTGTCAACATTGACATGCGGGCCGGGATCACCGGAATTTTCAGCGATGTACCAGCGTCTTTAATGAACATTTCATGCAAACGGGGTTTGGGTG
>DAOMZK010000276.1:0-4261 GCA_035438035.1 Cyclobacteriaceae bacterium
ATAATCATCTGCATTATGGTATATTTTAGTAAGCCCAGCATGTTCTCCAGTATAGATTCCGAAACCTACAAGTGAGAAAATCACCACCGTACTCATCGAATAAGCAAACTCCTTCCAAAGCTGCCCTGCTCTTGGCATGGTTCTTTGAATGAACAGATGCATTAATCCGTTTTTGGCAAACACCCAAAAGATCAAAAAGAACAGACTTGCAGGGATCAGGTACCGGAGTAGGTCAAACAAATAAATGCCAGGCCATACGTCAACAAAGTTTTTCGCTTCCATAGTTTTTAAAATTTATGGCGGCAAACCTATCCCTGAGACTAACAAATGTCTCTCTGATACTGAAAAAGGCATGCTGATTTCAAAATCAGCATGAAAAAGTCAATTAACCTGACTTTTTCGGTAGGCAGTTGGGGTAATTCCCTTCAAATCTTTGAAGGCTTTGTTGAACGGACCAATGGACTGATAACCTAAATCATAGGCTATTTCAAGAATTGTCTTTTTAGTTTGGGCAGGGTCTGACAGGATTTCGCAGGCATCGTTCACACGGTATTGATTCAGGAAGTCATTAAAATTCCGAAAACCAAGCTGGCCGTTGATCAACCTTCTCAATCGATACTCCTGCTCGTGCATTAACTCTGCTAGCGCACCAATGGTAAGACCTTCCTTTTTATAAACCTTTTGTTGCTCCATCAACGCCTGAAGTTTCGTGCTAAGTTGAGGGTCATCAACTGAAGGTGTTTTTGGCTTTGGAATCTCCTTAAAGAAAAAACCAGAGCGTATTCCAAAGTTGCTTAATAGAAAATAGAATGTGATGCCGAAGATGGCAAATCGTTGCAGAACCTGTAAGACCATGATGGTATCTCGTTGAATCGGAATTAACTCGACAATCAACGTCACGCCAATTAGCGCAGCCGTTCCAGACAAAAATATGTTTCTGAATCTGATTCGCGAATCCACCAGGTCCCCCTGTCTTGTCCGCAACGCGGTGTAGAGTCCGGCTAATACAAACCCAAGCGAGGTTAAACGAGCCACTATGCTCGAGACCTGACTGAAGCCGGGCCATGGAATAAGGTTACCAACGAAGAAGTTCAAGTGGGGAATGATAAGAACGAGAAACCAGATCAGCAGCGACCAACGGAATTTAAAATGATCATCAAAAATTGCCCGCGCCAGCGACCAGAACAAAACGGGAATGCAGACGGCCCCGATGGATACGATAATACGAAGTGCCAGCATGGATTGAACCACATCCGACTCAACGATAAGATAACACAGAATGCTGAGTGTAAATCCAATGCCCGTCCAGGTATTCATTCCACTTCGCGAGTGCTTCGCCAGGAGGATACAAACCAGTCCTAACAAGGTGGCGGTAGCAATCTGGAATACGAGATTGAGCTGGGGCATCGAAAAAATGAGAATTACACCTAAAAATAGGCTTTTTACCTGGTTTTAAACTATTCAATATATTTATTGAATAGATGGAACCATTGTTTTTCCTTTGCAGTTGAGGCACTATCAAAGAAAAACAACAATGAACAAGCGCGATTTCAAAGACAAAGTATATACCGAGCTGGCTAAGATTACCAAATCAATGGCCAATCCACATCGCCTTGAAATTATTGAACTGCTGGCGCAAGGCGAATTCTCGGTAGAGCAAATTGCTGAACAAACCCATCTCTCTATCGCCAATGCATCGCAGCATTTACAAGTTTTGAGGGTATCTCAGCTGGTGGAGATCAAACGCCAGGGAAATTTTATTTTCTATCGTCTGTCAAACACCAATGTATTTAAAGCATGGAAAGCGCTGCGAGAGCTGGGTGTCGAGAGGATTGCGGCCATTGATAAAGTGGTGAAAGAATTCAGGAAATCGAAATTCGATTTTGAAACGGTAACGATTGATGAATTGATTAAAAAACTGGAATCTGGCAAAGTAACTATCCTTGATGTTCGGCCAGACTCAGAATACAAACAAGGTCACATCGCCAATTCCATTTCCATTCCGATTGAGAAATTATCGAAGCGATTGAAGGAGTTACCTAAACGAGGGGAGATCATAGCCTACTGCCGTGGACCATTTTGTGTATATGCAGATGAAGCAGTTGCGCTGCTAACAAAGGCTGGTTATAAGGCTAGCCGACTAGAAGAAGGTTTCCCCGACTGGAAATTGCAAGAACTGCCCATAGAAATTTCAGTGAACTAACAATATTCGACATGACAACCGGGGATGTGATAATTGACGTTTCAACTTTATCCTCCTGACTTAAAGACAAAAGACCGGTTACCGTTTTAGACGTCAGGCCGAAACGGAACGAGAGGAGTGGTCAATTCCCGGAAGTATTCATGCTGACGTCTATAACCAGCTTAAGGCATTTCTATGCAGGTACAACTTGGCTTAAAGGAGAACGGAGAGCAATTCACATTGCTGGTAATCGTAAATGCTTTTGTGGGTGGCATGGTCGGATTGGAGCGTACCATCATTCCACAGATTGCAGAAGTGGATTTTGGTCTTGCATCGAGGACAGCCATCCTTTCATTCATTGTGGTGTTTGGTGTTACGAAAGCAATCACAAACTATTACACCGGCACTCTGGCAAACCGTTTTGGGAGAAAGAATTTGCTAGTCGCAGGCTGGATACTCGCGCTGCCCGTGCCTTTGCTCCTTATCTATGCGCCAACGTGGAACTGGATTATCGCAGCAAATATCTTCCTCGGATTAAGCCAGGGATTGACGTGGTCAAGCACAGTGGTAATGAAGATTGACCTGGTTGGGGAAAAAGATAGAGGCTTTGCGATGGGGCTTAACGAATTTGCCGGATATGTTGCACTTGCTGCTGTTGCTTTTCTTACAGGATGGATTGCGAGTAACTATGGTTTGCGCCCGTATCCATTCTATATCGGAATCGGTTTGGGAGTATGGGGATTGCTACTGAGTTGGCTCTTTATCAAGGATACCCATCAACATGTAAAACTTGAATCAACATCAAGCACAATCCCGATATTGAAAAATGTATTCTGGGAAACCACGTGGAAACACAAAAACCTCGGTTCGATTACTCAAGCAGGCTTGGTAAATAATTTGAACGATGGCATGGTATGGGGATTATTTCCTTTGCTTCTGGTCTCAAAAGGATTTGATTTACATGAAACGGGAATCATCGTTGCCACGTATCCCGCGGTGTGGGGATTAGGACAACTTTACACCGGGAAGCTTGCCGACAAATACTGTAAAAAAACATTACTATTTCTTGGAATGTTGACGCAAGGAATTGCTTTGCTGGGTATGGTATGGGCAAACTCTTTTTCCTTGTTCATTGCTTTGTCATCATTGCTTGGCATAGGAACCGCTGTCGTGTATCCCACTTTCCTGGCGGCAATATCCGATTGCACACATCCTGATCAGCGGCCAAAAAGTATAGGTATATTCAGGTTGTGGCGTGATCTCGGTTATGCTGTTGGAGCGATACTGACGGGATTGATCGCAGACCGATTTGGTCTTGTGGCGCCTATTCTTGCTATCGGGCTTTTAACAATAGCTTCTTCCATCATTGTGCGATTCAGAATGAGCTGCACAAATAAAGTCATTTCAACTGCCGCTTATGAAAGTCAATTCAGGATATCAAACCCACTATGATATGAACACCGAAACCCCGATTATTTCCGCAACCTGCAAAAGGAGACTGTTCAGGGCTATCAAAATTATTCAGACAATGAGTTAAATGACCACAAGTTCGGAATCCGGTTTGCCTATGCACTTTGTATCTCATTGGTAGGAATCGGTCTTGTCTATATCAGTATTCCAATATTATCGCTCATGTCCTTGATTGCTTTGGCTGGAGCATTTCTACCCAATCATCCGTTTGATTATTTGTACAACTATGGTGTGCGTCAATTGTTAAGCAAACCTAAATTGCCCCCTAGAACAAATCAAGTCAGATTTGCCTGTGGAATTGCAGCAGCCTGGCTTCCGCTTACGATCTATTTACTTTATAATGGCTACCATATTGCCGGATATATTTTTGGGGGATCGCTCTTTGCTGTGGGTGCCCTGGTAACGACAACCGACATTTGTATTCCTTCGATGATTTATAATGCATTTTTTCTACAAAAAAAGGTTGAAGGAAATTGAAAACAATGCCATTGCTGATTCCGATAGAAAGTCAAATCTTAATTTGTCGAAAGCCCCTATGGGGCACGTCTTGTTCATAGCTATGGAGCGGCGTCTCCGACGCGTTTCCCCGTGTTATGGATCGTGAGCCGG
>DAOMZK010000277.1:0-4249 GCA_035438035.1 Cyclobacteriaceae bacterium
TTTTTTATAATGACCTGATGCGGTACAAAAGTATCATATTTTGATGCTGGATAATTACACATTTTGAATGACGAATTACGATTTACCGTTTACCGATTACCGTTTACTGTTTACCGTTTACCTGATCCCCTGACCCCCGACTTCCCGAGACCCTAGGTCAGGCGAAGCCGATTACCCGATTCCGATTCCTTCCACTAACTTGCGCCGATTTTATCAAAGTATGATTGTAAAGCTTTTTAAGGGTGTCTGGTTCTTGTCTCTCGTCGCTACACTGGCGGTCTTGTTGTATGTGTATGCTGGCTTACCCGAAGAGGTTGAGGTAATGGGAGGGACGAATACAATGACGTTGTCAAGGGATGGACTGTTCTACGCTACGCTTGCCTTATTGACTGTCTTCAACGCACTGACCTTGACTTTCTCCAGACTCTACCGGGAGAAAAATGAATTATTTACCGGATGGCTGTTTGGCCAGGTAGCCTGCCTTCACCTTTTCATGATCGTCGCTCTCCAGTTCTTTAATCTCTATAACAGCCAGGAAAATTTTGACTATGGGAGATTGGGTGTAATCATTTACACCAGCATCGGACTGGTTGTGATTTGGTTCTTTCTGTGGCCAATGTATCTTCTCTACACGAGGTTTTTTAGTAAACCAGCCATTTGAAACACTCCTTTTTGATAGCTGAATATCAGCAAGTTGCGCACACTCTATTCGTGAAAATTTGTAGTTCGAAAATTCCGCGACTTTCTTGAAATCATGTTAAAATTCTCGTTCTTAGAAGGGTTAGTAGCGCACCGGATTTTTTTAACTGGCAGGATGGATGAAAATCCTGAACTATTTTTTGATCTCAGCGCGCATAACAGGATTACTAATTTGAATACTACGGTAGATGGCAAAGGACATTTTTGAGTATAACGAAGCGAGTATCAAGTCGCTCGACTGGCGTGAGCATATACGGCTGCGTCCGGGTATGTACATCGGTAAGTTGGGCGACGGATCTGCCAAAGACGATGGTATCTATGTCCTCGTAAAAGAGGTCATGGACAACTGTATTGATGAGCACATGATGGGCTATGGCAAATCGATTGACGTCAAGATCACGGATCAGAAAGTGGTCGTACGGGACTATGGGCGAGGCATCCCCCTGGGTAAAGTGGTGGATGTGGTTTCCAAGATCAACACGGGGGCCAAGTATGATTCAGGCGCATTCCAAAAATCAGTGGGTTTGAATGGGGTGGGTACGAAAGCGGTCAATGCGTTGTCAAACTACTTTAAGGTGCAGGCTTTCCGTGAGGGAAAAACCAAGCTGGCTGAATTCAAGAGGGGGGTGATCACCCATGATCCCAAAGAAAGTAAAAGCGCTGACCGCAATGGAACCCTGGTGGAATTTGAGCCGGATGGCAGCATGTTCAAGAACTATCACTTCATTCCGGAATACCTCGATGACCTGATGTGGAACTATGCATTTCTCAATGCAGGCCTGACCATCAACTATAACGGAAGGAAATTCTATTCAAAGGATGGGCTGCTTGATCTTTTAAAGCAGAAAGCCGATCAGGAGGAAATGCGCTATCCCATCATCCACTTCAAGGGTGATGATATCGAGGTGGCCATGACCCATGGTACCCAGTATGGTGAGGAATACTATTCATTTGTCAACGGTCAACATACAACGCAAGGCGGTACCCACCTGGCTGCTTTCCGTGAGGGGATCGTTCGCGGGGCCAGGGATTTCTTCAAGAAGGATTATGATGCTGCTGATATCAGGGCCAGCATCGTCGCAGCCATTGCGGTTAGGGTGCAGGAGCCGGTCTTTGAATCGCAGACCAAGACGAAACTGGGTTCGGTCAATATGGCTCCGGATGGTCCGTCCGTAAAGAACTTTGTAGGTGATTTTGTTGCCAAAGAACTTGAAATCTACCTCAACAAGAATCCGAAGACTGCAGATGAGTTTCAGAAGCGAATCCTACAATCTGAAAGGGAAAGGAAAGAAATAGCGGGTATAAAGAAACTGGCCAACGAACGAGCCAAAAAGGCAAATCTTCACAACAAGAAACTCAGGGATTGTCGTGCTCACTTTGACGATGAAAAGGGCGCCAAGGGTGCTGAGTCCGTGATATTTATAACAGAAGGGGATTCCGCCAGCGGATCCATAGCCAAGTCGCGCGATGTGGAAACCCAGGCTGTATTCAGTCTTCGTGGAAAGCCGCTGAACTGCTTTGGCCTGACCAAGAAGGTTGTATATGAAAATGAGGAGTTTAACCTCCTCCAACATGCATTGAACATTGAAGACGGCATGGATGGTCTGCGCTACAACAAAGTCATCATTGCCACAGATGCCGACGTGGATGGCATGCACATCAGACTGTTGCTGATGACGTTTTTCCTGCAATTCTTCCCTGACCTGGTCAAGGCGGGGCATGTATATATTCTTGAAACACCTTTGTTCCGTGTCCGGAATAAAAAGGAGACGATCTATTGTTACAGTGAGGAGGAGAAACAGGATGCGGTGAAAAAACTGGGCAACAAGCCGGAGATCACCCGGTTCAAAGGTCTGGGTGAGATATCGCCAGATGAATTCGGAACCTTTATCGGAGAAGACATCCGTCTTCAGCCTGTGCGCATTGACAAGGAGAAACACCTGGTCAAGATCCTGGAATTTTATATGGGCAAAAACACACCTGACCGACAGGACTTCATCATTGAGAACCTGAGGATTGAATTGGATGAAGTGAAAGAAGAGGATATTAAAGAAGAAGTAGAAGCATAAATAGTTCAAGGAGCAAGGTTTGCTTCGAACAACACTGAACCCAGAACCTGACGAAGAGTATGAGTAAGAAAAAGATAGCAAGAGGTAAGAAAACGAAGGATGAAAACGGGGACGTGGTTCACGAACTCGTTTCTATTGATGGGTTATATGAAGATTGGTTTCTTGATTACGCGTCTTATGTGATCCTGGAGCGCGCCGTTCCCCGCATAGAGGACGGCTTCAAGCCAGTTCAGCGGAGGATTGCCCATTCCCTCAAGGAAATGGATGACGGGCGGTTCAATAAAGTCGCCAATGTCATTGGGAATACCATGCAATACCATCCTCACGGCGATGCTGCTATTGGCGAGGCTATTGTCAACATTGGTCAGAAGGACCTCCTGCTGGATACCCAGGGTAACTGGGGAGATGTGAGGACCGGTGACGGCGCGGCAGCACCACGATATATCGAAGCCCGGCCTTCCAAATTTGCACTTGAAGTAGTGTACAATTCACAGACTACTGAATGGCAACTATCCTATGACGGCAGGAAGAAGGAGCCGGTCACGCTTCCAGTGAAGTTTCCGTTGTTGTTGGCACAAGGAGTGGAGGGAATTGCCGTCGGGTTGTCTACCAAGATACTTCCGCACAATTTCTGTGAACTGATAAAAGCCTCTATTGATGTCTTGAAAGGGAAGAACCCAAAGATATACCCGGACTTCCTCACCGGTGGTATTGGCGACTTCTCAGAGTATGATCAGGGTTACCGCGGAGGCAAAATCAAGGTTAGGGCCAAGATTGAAACAATTGATAAGAAAACGCTAATAATCAAGGAGATACCATACGGTACTACGACCTCTTCTTTGATGGATTCCATCGTTAAGGCAAGCGAAAAAGGCAAAATTAAGGTGAGGCAGGTAGTGGATAATACGGCAAAGGACGTGGAGATTTTGATTCATCTCCAGGCCGGTACGTCGCCAGACATCGCAATGGATGCCTTGTATGCTTTTACGGATTGCGAGGTCTCCATTTCCCCAAATGCCTGCGTGATCGTGGAGGACAAGCCGCAGTTCATGAAGGTAAATGAGATCCTAAAATATAACACCGAGCATACTGTCAAACTGCTGAAACAGGAACTTGAGATTAAGAAAGCGGAGCTGATGGAGAAGATACTTTTCTCGTCCCTGGAAAAGATTTTCATTGAGAAACGTATTTACCGCGATATAGAAGAATGTGAGACTTTTGAACTGGTCATCACCACTACGGATAAGGGACTTAAGCCGTACAAGAAACAGTTCTATCGCGAGATCACACGGGACGATATTCTGCGACTGCTGGAGATACGTATCAAGCGCATTTCAAAGTACGATTCATTCAAGGCAGATGAGATGCTGCGGGACCTGGAAAAGGACCTGAAGGATACCATCCACCACCTCAAGCACCTGACCGACTACGCCATTGCGTACTACCAGAATTTGCTGGATAAATACGGCAAAGGGAGGGAG
>DAOMZK010000278.1:0-4241 GCA_035438035.1 Cyclobacteriaceae bacterium
CCAGTATCTCGCAAGTCTCGGATTCATCGTACTCTCGGTGAATTACAGAATGGGAATCGGATATGGTTTTGAATTTCATCAACCCGCAAAAGCAGGAACTGCGGGGGCTTCGGAATATCTCGATATAAAAGCTGCCGGAGAATGGCTGACCGCTCAGCCCCAGGTTGACGCGAGCCGCATTGGCGTGTACGGCGGATCATACGGCGGATACCTTACCGCCATGGCGCTGGGAAAGGATTCTAAAATGTTTGCAGCCGGCGTTGATATTCATGGTGTTCATGACAGGACGATGGGGTTGCCCACCCGGTTTGAGCGCGCGCCTGACACAGATAAAGCGATCCAGGTTTCCTGGGAGTCTTCCCCGAATGCATATGTTTCAACATGGACGTCGCCGGTGTTGCTTATTCACGCGGATGATGACCGCAACGTCAGATTCAGCCAGACCACAGACCTGGTAAGACGACTGGAAAAGAAAAAGGTGGCGATCGAAACTATTGTGGTGGTGGATGACACCCATCACTGGCTGAAGCACAGCAATGCCGAGATGGTGTATTCTGCTACAGCGGATTATTTTGTCAGAAAACTGATGAAGAAATAAAAGAAGGGATCAGGAGTTAACGCTGACAGAAGGGTCATTCTTTAAGAATCCAAATCGTATTGATGTCGTGGGCGGTTACCCAAACCCGACCATGTTCCACACGTACCGCACCGCTGCCGGACGCTGGTCCGAAACGTGAAATAACTTTATTGGACGTAGGGTCGATGACGGACAACAAAACATTCTTTGCCCTCACATACACGAACCTGGCTCCAGTAGCTATGTCACCGCCTGTCCCCTTCACTCCCAAATCAATTGACAATGATAAATGGGTAACAGGATCAATCTTACTGACAGTTCCATCTTCCTGGTTCAGTGTCCAGATTGCGCCTGCGCCTGCCGTGAGAAAACGGGGTCCCTTTCCCACCGGGATTGTAGCAATGACTTTTTCACTTATTGGATCAATTTTTTGAACCGAGGCACTTTTTGTGTTGCTGATCCAAATTGCCTCATTTCCGAATGCTGCTGCAAACGAATTGGGTTCAACCTTAATCCTGCTGACTATTTTGTTCGTCTGCGGGTTAATTCTAGAAAGCACGCCTTTGCTGTCCGAAAGAACCCAAACAGAACCTGCACCGATGGCTAAACTTAGTTCGCCTTCTTCATCGGCAAGCCCCGTTTGAATGATCGACTCTATTGCTCCGGAACTAATATTGATCCTGTAAACACCAAGCTGTTCACAGCTTGCCACCCAGACTGATCCAAATCCAACAGCCATAACACCGCAAGGCCGGGGTACATTTATCTTTAGTACTGTTCCAGACATCCCATATTGAAGCTTTTCCACCCGTTCCTCATTCGTGAGCCACATGCCATTTTCGTCTTCAGTCAAGAAATCCGGATAGCCTTTAATGTGGACAATGGCGATGGCTGTTGCATTGATATCTTTTTCGTCGGGTAGCAATAGCTCCTGCGCCAGCATGAAATGGGAGAAAAAGTGCATTAAAAGAACAAGGGGAATCTTCATAAATGAGTTCTCTATCCTGAGATGACTGGGTCAATAATCCAGCAGCAACTTATCGGGTGATTGAATCAATTCTTTGAGATGTTGCTCAAGTGGGGCAGCACCTTTGATCATGAGTTCCTTTTGATTGTCTCTGTAACTGGCAATAATGCCTCTAAGTGTATTGCCCAAGATTGCTGTTTCTCCCTCTTGGGTAGTCTTAGATTCCAATACTGCAGATTCGATTTCACCCAATAATAGACGAAACTGATTTACCTGAAGATTCTTAAGTCTTAACATGACCAGGTTATAAAGTGAATCAATTTTGTTGTCGAAAGGCATTAACCCGACAAAGGCTACTTCAACCTGTTCATTCAAAATCCTTCTTTGAACCTCGCCGTTCTTCAATTGAAGTCTCTTCCACATCAGGTCCCGGGCATTTACCGTATTATGGGTCTGCGACAATATCTCACTTGCATCCACAACATCAGGTTGAATTTCATCATAAAAGGACATGTAGATATCCTGCGTCCTGTTTAATTTACCCAAAACATTGGCAGCTTCAATCCTGATTTTGTCTGCATTTTCATGAATGCGTAATGCACGGTCAGAATTCCATGACCAAAGGAGAGAAACCGCGGATCCTACAATTGACAGAAAGGTCAAAATTTCTCCCGCATTAATTTCTCTATTTATGAGTAGAAGCTTTGGCATTTTGTCCAGGGTGCATTCGGATCAATCGAATTTACTAAAAGTCGGTTAATGGGGGATCTAAAAACAAAAAGCCCTGAATCTCATTGATCCAGGGCTCTTCCGTAGCCCGTAGGGGAATCGAACCCCTATTACCAGAATGAAAATCTGAGGTCCTAACCGTTAGACGAACGGGCCGTCGTTTTTAACGAGCCGCAAAGATAGAATCCTGAAGCAATTTGACAAAAATGAATAGTGCTTTTTGCCACGGATTTCACAGATTTTCACGGATCGGAAAAACTAGTAATTGACGGGGCAAGTTTAAAATTGTCGAACTTAAATCGTTTTCGGCCGGCGATCTACCCATTCTGCGAGGCTCGCCAACCCCGTAACTTTTCAATCACCAAAGCGCACAACAATCATTTATATACGCTTCCGGGAACATTAATGGTAGGTTTTCCCTTATTACTGATATATTTTTACGCCTCAGAAATTTTAACCCGATAATCAAATGACAAAAATTGGCATTAACGGATTTGGGCGCATTGGCCGCCTGGCATTCAGGGCCGCTGCCGGCCGCACTGACATTGAAGTAGTGGGAATCAACGACATTGTTGACGCCGAATACATGGCCTATATGTTGAAGTATGACTCCACCCATGGCCGCTTCCAGGGAACCGTGGAAGCCAAAGACGGACACCTGATTGTCAACGGTAAGAAAATCAGGGTAACAGCAGAAAAAGACCCTGCCAATCTGAAATGGGGAGAAGTTGGCGCGCAAATCGTTATCGAATCTACCGGCCTTTTCCTTACCAAAGCAGACGCTGGAAAACACATTGCTGCCGGCGCAAAGAAAGTGGTCCTCTCCGCCCCCGCGAAGGATGATACCCCGACATTTGTCATGGGCGTAAACCATAAGAAAATTACCGCCGAACATACTATCGTCTCCAACGCATCTTGTACCACCAATTGCCTTGCTCCTTTAGCCAAAGTCCTGAACGACAAGTTTGGAATTGCTGAGGGATTAATGAGCACTGTACATGCCGTAACAGCAACACAAAAGACGGTTGACGGCCCATCAGCAAAAGACTGGCGCGGAGGACGAGGTGGTTATCAGAATATCATCCCCTCTTCTACAGGTGCTGCCAAAGCGGTTGCCCTCGTGATCCCGGAATTGAAAGGAAAACTTACCGGCATGTCATTCCGCGTGCCGGTCGCCGATGTATCGGTTGTTGATTTGACTGTCCGTTTAAATAAGCCTGCTTCATACGAAGCCATCAAAGCCGCCATGAAGGAAGCTTCCGAAGGCGAACTAAAAGGCATCATGGGATACACAGAAGATGAAGTGGTATCATCAGACTTTATCGGCGATCCCCGTACCAGCATTTTCGATGCTAAAGCCGGCATTGCCCTGAATGACAATTTCGTGAAGGTTGTATCCTGGTATGACAATGAGTGGGGATATTCCAACAAACTCATTGATCTCGTTCAGGAAATCGCAAAAATCTAACTGAAATCTTTTTTGCCACGGATTGTACGGAAATACAGATGTGTTCTATCCGTGTAGTCCGTGGCTCATCTTTGAATTTTTTCTTTACAAACTGGTGTCTCAAGATGGCCTTTTGCTCAAGTAGGTTGAAGCCATGTTGGTTTACAGGTTACTGATGACATTCTAGTTTCAAATTCTTCAGAAAGCGCCTGAAATCAGACAGTAAGTTTACGTGTAAAGGATGGAAATCCCCCGCCATCAGTGATCATGGCAACCTTATCCTTTTCTATCAACTTACTGAAATTCAATCAGTAAGAGCCCAACCTGGCCTTAAATATGGTCCTGTTTATTTGAAACAAAGAGTAAGGATACCAATGTAGGATTTGAGCCCTATTTCAAGAATTTCATCCTCCTGACTGCGCCAATTTTGGTTCATAACAAACGGGTTGGAGCGATGGCAAATCGAATAGCAAACATCAATTACCGGGGCAGATTGACGCAGTTGATCATCTTGATCGTCA
>DAOMZK010000279.1:0-4238 GCA_035438035.1 Cyclobacteriaceae bacterium
GCCGACAAATCCATAATCAACATCTTTCACCGGTCGCCTGACTGCCTTGATCATGTTTCCATCAGCACCGGTAAGACCGAGCGCATTACAACCCAGTTGCTGAAGATGCGCCACCATTTGTTTGTTGATGAGACCACCATACACCATGGTGACGAGGTCACGGGTTGGTCCGTCGGTAATTCTTCTGCCCTTTACATAGTTCGATTTGATCCCAAGCTGGTCGCCGATTTTTGTGGCTATCGTCCCCCCGCCATGGATGAGAATCTTGGGTGTCTGTATGGAACTAAAATCTTTCAGGAATGCATTCAACATGGTTTCGTTGTCGAGCACATTGCCGCCGATTTTGATGATAAACAGTTTGTTCATAAACTCTCCAGTATTTCGCTTATAACGGCCTGTGCCGCCCATACCCGGTTGCCGGCTTCCTCAGTGATCAGGCTTTGTTTCCCGTCCAGCACTTCATCGCTTAGTTCAACATTTCTTCTTACTGGCAGGCAATGCATGATCCGGGCATCATTGGTGTTTTGCAATTTCTTGTTCGTCAGCATCCATTCAGGATCTGTGCTCAGAATTTTACCATAGTCCGTATACGCACTCCAGTTTTTTACATATACGAAATCAGCTCCTTCAAGTGCTTTGGACTGATCATGGATTACCTCCGCGCTTTGTGTAAATTTATTATCCAATTCATATCCTTTGGGATGTGTAATAACAAAGTCAGCTTTACCCCAGGCATTTATCCATTCCGCAAAACTATTGGCTACGCATTGGGGCAGTGGCTTGATATGAGGAGCCCAACTCAAAACAATTTTTGGTCTTTTTTTCAAAGACAGATTTTCCGTAATGGTGACAAGGTCAGTAAGGCTTTGCAGGGGATGCAGTGTGGCACTTTCAAGACTTACGATCGGGATACCAGCGCACCGGATAAACTGTTGCAAATGTTGCTCGCTGTAGTCGTCTTCTTTGTCCTTGAGTGTAGGAAAAGTGCGCAAACCCAGGATGTCAAAATATTTTCCCAGGACAGGCGCGGCATCCTTTACATGCTCTACGGTCGTCCCATTCATGATTGTTCCTTCTTCGAATTCCAATGCCCATCCTTCACTGCCAATATTAAAAACAATACACTCCATTCCCAGATTGGAGGCTGCCACCTGTGTGCTTAGCCTTGTGCGCATACTGGGGTTGAGAAAGAGTAAGCCCATTCTTTTTCCGGCGCCCAGGGTATTGTCTTTCAGCGGATTGTTTTTATACTGAATGGCCTTCTCCACGAAGTGAGAGATGTCCGCAGCATCCTTTGCTGAAATGAAATTTCTCATTTTAATTCTTTGTTCAATGCGTCAAGCAAAATATCTGCTTCGGATGCTGACATTGCCAGGGAAGGTAACAAACGGATGGTGTTGGGCTTGGCATCTCCGGTGAATATTTTGTGTTTAAATAACAAATCTTTACGAAGATTTGAAAGATTTTCTGGAAGATCAAATCCGATAATGAGTCCACGCCCACGCACTTCCAGGAGAGCGGAAAATGATTTTAGTTTTTGAATGAGTGATCCCCCAAGTGTGGCAGCATTTTTTAAAAGCTCTTCTTTTTCAATCACTTCGAGTACGGCAATACAAGCCACACAGGCCAGATAGTTTCCGCCGAAAGTTGTGCCCAGCATGCCATGAGAGGATTTGATGTCCGGATGGATCAGCACGCCACCAACTGGAAATCCATTTCCCATCCCCTTGGCTGTAGTGATCAGATCGGGATGGATGCCGGCAAACTGGTGGGCAAAGAATTTCCCTGTTCGACCGTAGCCTGACTGCACTTCGTCCAGGATGAGCAATGCTCCGGCTGCTTTGCATTTCTTTTCAATGAATTGCAGGAATGCATCGTTTGGCAGCTGGATCCCGCCCACACCCTGGATGCCCTCAATGATCACTGCTGCCACTTCATTATTTAAAGCTGAAGCAAAAGCCTGCTCATTATTGAGTGGAACAAATACCACATCATGTCCGGTATTAAAAGGAGAAACAATTTTTGGATTATCCGTAACCGCGACCGCACCGGATGTACGACCATGAAATGCTTTTTTAAAAGCGATTATTTTTTTCCGGCCCGTGACAAACGAAGCGAGTTTCAACGCATTCTCATTGGCCTCTGCTCCGGAATTACAGAGGAAGAGTTTGTAATCAGGGTAGCCGGAAAGCTGTCCCAACTTTTCTGACAGTTTGATTTGAAGCGTGTTCTCCACGCTATTGGAGTAGAAAGAAATTTTCTCCAATTGTTTTTTCAGTGAATGAATGTAATGCGGATGACTGTGTCCGATGGAAATGACAGCATGACCCCCATACAGATCCAGGTATTTATCTCCCCGGGCATCCCACAACCAGGAGCCTGAGGCTTTTACAGGTTCAATGGGGAAAAGCGGGTAAACGTCAAACAGTTCCATTACTTTTTTATCGTATTGATCTTTTCAAAAGAAGTCAGTATGCCTTTGATGAGCGCGGAACTCATCCCTTCATGCTCCATCTGGTTGAGTCCGGCGATCGTACAACCTTCAGGTGTTGTCACCTTGTCAATTTCAATTTCCGGATGTGATTCATTTTCCATCAGGAGAGAGGCCCCGCCTTTGGCTGTTTGCACAGCGATGAGTTGCGCTTCCTCGGCATCAAAGCCAAGTTGAATTCCCCCCTGGGTGGCAGCACGAACATAACGCATGAAGAATGCAATGCCACTTGCCGCGAGAACTGTTGCCGCCTTCATCAAGCGCTCTTCGATGATCATAGTCTTGCCCAACCCGTCAAATAATTTTTGAATGACGGCCAATTGGGAATCGGAAGCATTCAGGGAGCAAAGACAAGTCATCGAGGAGCCGATGGCGATGGCAGTATTCGGCATGGACCGGACGATCGGTATTTTTTTCTGGAGTTGTCCGGCAATCTCTTCTGTGGTCACACCGGTGACAGTGGAAACAAGAATGTGTTTTTTCTCATCCAGACGCTTGCCCACCTCTTCCATCAATGGTTTCACCTGCTTGGGTTGCACACAGATAATGATTATTCCGGATTGCTTCACCGCTTCCTCATTGGAGGTCGTCGTTTTGAAGCCGGCTTTTTTCAATTCAAACAGTTTTGAGATATGACGGCGTGTAACCGTAATGTCTGTTGCTTTCGACAGCCGGGCTTTCACCAGACCGAGTGCAATGGCAGTGCCCAGGTTTCCTGATCCGAGAATCGCAATTTTATTATTTCCCATAATTTAGAATACTGATGGTTTTAATAGCAGTCCTGATGTTTCCTCAAAGCTGAACATCAGGTTCATGTTTTGAACGGCCTGTCCGCTGGCCCCTTTGAGTAAGTTATCAGTCACCGAGTGAATCGCGAGTTTGTCGCCGACTTTCTCCAGATGGATCAGGCATTTATTGGTATTCACCACCTGCTTGATATCGATCATGGTATCAGCAACGTGGGTGAAGGGGTGAGATTTGTAGAATTCATTATAAAGTGACATGGCTTCTTGACTGCTCAGGTTGCTGTCCACTACTGAAGTCACGAAAATTCCGCGGGTAAAATCACCGCGCCAGGGTACAAAGTTCACAGGTCCCTTGAAACCGGGCTGCAGTTTTCCCAGGGTCTGGTTGATTTCTCCCAGGTGCTGGTGGGATAAAGTCTTGTAGGCAGAAATATTATTGACCCGCCACGTAAAGTGAGTAGCCTCCTGCAGTTTTTGCCCTGCCCCAGTTGATCCTGTAATACCCGTGGTATGAACTTCCTTCAATTGGCCTGCTTTCGCCAGTGGAAGCAATCCAAGTTGAATCGTGGTCGCAAAACAGCCGGGATTGGCTACGTTGGTTGCTTTCTTAATGACATCCCTTTGAAATTCTGGAAGACCGTAAACAAAATTACGTCCTGCAACGGTATCCCCAAGTCGAAAATCATTCCCCAGATCGATTACACACGTGGTCGTTGGGAAAGTATGTTCACTCAGGAACTTCTTGCTCTCACCATGACTGAGACACATGAAGATAACATCGGCTGGAATGTTTGAGGAATCTGTGAATTTCAGATCGGTATCACCCAGCAGATCGCCGTGAATTTCATGCAAATATTTTCCTGCCTGGCTCCGACTCTGCACAAAAGCTATTTCTGCAAAAGGATGACGAAGCAACAGGCGCACCATTTCTCCTCCGGTGTATCCGGCGCTCCCGATAATCCCTGCCTTTATTTTATTTCCCAATTTTTCAAACTTTCGCT
>DAOMZK010000280.1:0-4233 GCA_035438035.1 Cyclobacteriaceae bacterium
CATCTGCCATTAGCTGACCCTTGAGTGTATATCCCTTCATCGTTAAATGAATCATATCCTGTTGAGCCAGCCCATTTTCCATCCAGGTTGTCATTTTTTCCGGGCCTCCGGCAATCCAATACCAGTCGTAAAATGGACAGTTTTGCTTTTTCGCAATGCTGCGGATGAGATCAGCAAATTTTCCTGACGCTGTTATGTTCATTTGTCTGCGATTCATGTCCTGAACCGTGGTGAGCATAATGGTGGTTGCCGGACAAACCTTTCTCACTTTCTGAATCACTTTGGTAATTTGTTCCTCCAGGTAGATCGGAATCTGGTTGTCGTACAAAAAATCATTGGTTCCAAAATCGAGGATGACAAGGTCGGGTTGCAGGGTGGGAAGTTGCTCATCCAACAATTTCTCCTCAAGCAGAGAACCATATCGGGATCCACCAATGCCAAGGCTGTGCAATAGAACTCCTCCTGGCGATACATTTTCCAGGCTCACCCCATAAAACTCAAATTCACTCTGATAACTCCAGTGTTTCTTCAGTTGAATTTCAAGCGTACTGTCTAACTTTTCCAGAACAATTTCAATCGGTTTCTGATTTACACTATCCACATCAATCGGTATTTCCTGGTTTCCTGAACGGAATATAAAATCGAAACTCTTTTTATCCTGCCGGCAGTACAATCTCAATTTTCTACAGTCGTCGGACAGCGGTTTTTTAAATTTTAATTTCAGGCTGGCATGTTCATCATTGGTTCGGGTGGTAACGCCAGAAACACCCAAAGGCAGTTTTGGTTTGGCTTCTATACTCTTTGAAAAAAGCCAGGTACCACTATGGGAAGAAAAATAATCGATCGCTGAATACGTCTTTGCGGCTGAGAAGGGGAATGCCATGCCAAATCCTCCGTCTCCCCTTATTACCTGCAATTGCCTTCTCATCTCACCGGGATAGATGTCCGGCTGAACATGTGAATCCCCGAAAAGCGCAATGTTTACCCGATCCTCACTCGTCCACTTCTTATACAATGACTGCCATACCGCTTTATCGAAATACTGGATGTAATTCAACCCTTGCGAAACACATAATTTTCGTTGAGTGGAGTCAATGTGGATAACCTGACTCTTACAAATTGTGGTTGAGCAAACCAATATCAATATTTTCAGTCCCTGTTTCATCGGGTTGAGTCTCTTTTAACATCCGCCTGAATAATAACTTCCGCCGCAACACTATCTTGTTTAACGGGATGCTGCTTTTTCTCTTTTACGCGCATGAGAAATTTTTCCTTCTTTACAGTAAACTCCGTGTTGGTAACAAAAGTGTTGTGCAGAAACATGACTTCTGTAATTCTGTTATTACGGATAAACGAGAGCAGGTTCTGTTCAAAGTAACGGTAGTCTATAACAAACACTTCTTCATAGTGCAGGGTAAGGAAGGGACAAAGTGCGTTTCCGAAAGAATCTTTGATCACCAGAATCCTCCGGTCATTGCGGACATCAGTTTCTATCCGCACCAGCGGAAAATCACCACCCAAAAAGGTGGCATAATTGGGAGAACCCGCCAGGAGTTTCGCCACAACCGGATTATTGAGATCGCTTGTAGCATATCGCCATGTTGTATTTTGTACCGGTGGAAGAAAAGACTCAACACTGTCTTTATTTTCTTTCAGCCGGAGGTCATTCGTAATATGATAAAGAGAACCCAGATAGTTTTTCCGAATTCTGCGCTTCATCATTGACAATTCTCCAGGCGTCCAACCGGCAGCGTCACAAAAGGCACGGTAAGCATAGTAGGCTCCGCGGACCGTCCAGTGATGATCCGTATTAAAATAAATATACTCACCTGAATGAGACCGTACTTCGTTATATGCATCTACACTGGTCACTCCTGAATCGAGGTGTTCGTAAACAATGTCAATGTTCGGCTTTTCAAGATTGTTGGATGACTTCAGTGAGAGGGGCAAATAGTAATCAATCGCTGAAGGAGCCACCAGGCAATACATTTTTACTGAGTCATTCAAAGCCTGGCGATATGCATTGATCATATCCGCGAAAGCAATGGCACGATCCGGAGATCCCCTGAAGAGCTGAAAGGCCATCCCATCGTGAATGAGAATAGAGTTGACAAACTCAGTTTGATTTTTGCCCTTTTCTACTTTTTTCGGAAGAGACACTGTATCCGCTTTAAGTGAGATGGTTGTGTCTGCTACGATTGGTTTGTCAACCGGCGTTTCGACTGTGGTGTAAATCCTGACATCGTTGTCCCGATATCCAAAGCTTTCTTTAACCATACTGGTCAATTCCACGAAGCCATCACGAAAAGGAAAATTATCGGCATAATGCAAGTCAAGGCTATCGGTATAGTAGCCTGAAAAAACGTTTACAACATTCCACTGCGGTACTGGCGTTAATTCTCTTTTCTCTTTTTCCGAGATTTTCATTTTGGGAAGGAATAAAGAAAGCAAGCCACCCACAACCAGAAAAAGGAGAAATGCAAATACGTTGGCCAAAGCCATTGAATTATTCGTCGGACCCGTTGAATTATGTGCTCCCCTTGCCATCCTCAAAACCTGAAATATAAAAATGGATTATAGCTTTTTCCGACAAGGAGCGAAACAGAAATCAAAAGCAATACAAGGTTGAAACCAATAGTCGCCAATTCCATTCTTCTCACAACCAATTCACTAAACCGGGTAGTCAACCAATCTTTTACATAATGATATACCGGCATACAAAGGATCATCGCGCCCAGCATCCAGAACAAATGACTTTTCACAACCAGGCCCAATTCAAAATCCCAGGCCGGATGAGTCGTCAATCCAAACAGGATGCTGTAAAATTCTCCCAGGCGGAACATGTCCGTGAAATAAAATATTCCCCAACCCATGAGTGCAGCGAATAGCAAATAGACGTGAGAAAAAAATCGTGGAAGGAAATCAAAGACCCTTTTAAGAAACAACTTTTCCAATGCTATCAACAGTCCAAAATAAAGCCCCCACAAAATAAAGTTCCAGCTTGCACCATGCCAGAGTCCCGTCAGAAACCAAACGATGAGCAGGTTGAGGTAGGGATTCTTTTTATTTCCGCCCAGCGGGATATACACATAATCACGGAAGAATGTTCCCAGAGAAATATGCCATCGACGCCAGAAATCTGTGGCTGAAATTGCGGTGTACGGATAGTTGAAATTTTCGTGGTAGTGAAAGCCAAACATCCAGCCCAGCCCAATGGCCATGTCAGAATATCCGGAAAAGTCAAAGTAAATCTGGAGCGAGAACATCAGGAGGCCAAACCAGCTACCGCCTACAGATAAGTTGGACATGTCACCTCCCAGGTATTGCAGTACCAACTCGCCGGCAATGTTGGCAATAAATACTTTTTTAAAGAGCCCGATACAAAACCGGTTGATCCCCTTACTGATATCCTCAACAAGGGTTACCCGGTTTTCGATTTCATTGGCTATGTGGGCATAGCGCACAATGGGACCTGCCACAAGCTGGTGGTAAAGGGACACAAACATGAAGTACTTCAGATAGGATCGCTGTGCCTTCACTTCTCCCCTATACACATCCACTACGTAGGAGATCGTCTGAAACGTATAGAAAGAAATTCCTATCGGGAGCGAGAAAGTCGGAATTTCGAGTTGCAAACCGAATAAGGCATTGATATTCTCATATAGAAAGGCACTGTATTTAAATAGAATGAGAAGGCTAAGGTTGATAGCTATAGATAAAACCAGGAAGAATTTTGCCCAGTGAGTTTTTCTGTATTGCTGAATCAGGAGCGCATTGACAAAGTCAACCGTAGCGGAAAAGATCATCACCAATATCCAAACCGGTTCACCCCAGGAGTAGAAGAAAAAAGAAAACACCACCAGGAGAATATTCCTGTAGGTTTTATTGCCAGAACTGTAGTAGAGAAGCAGGTTGAGTGGCAGGAAAAGAAACAAAAAAATGAGACTGGCGAAAACCATGCCGGCAAGATAATAAGAGGTGATCAGTAATCGGTAATCGGTGTTCGTTGGATCGCCCTACTGATTACCGATTACAATTAAATTCTTGCCTGGTAAGTATACAACTCAAAATACCTCCCCTTCCTCTCAATCAACTCCTCATGTTTACCCCTTTCCACGATACTTCCATTCTCCACCACCAGAATCTGGTCCGCCTGACGTATCGTGCTGAGCCTGTGGGCAATTACGAAGGTCGTTCGGCCTTTCATCAATTGACGGAGACTCTCCTGGATCA
>DAOMZK010000281.1:0-4221 GCA_035438035.1 Cyclobacteriaceae bacterium
AAGATCAATCGCATATGAGCTGACTTCATCCGGCTTAATAGCGGCAGGTTTGTCAAAGCTGGAGCGATATCTTCCACGGAATACATCATTGGCAATCATAAATTGATAACCACTCATTTTGGGTTCCTCAGCATACTGTTCAGGGTACACATCAATCAACTTCACAATCCAGTCACTATCCGTTCCGGAAGTGGCGGCAAACAGTTGCGCGGTGAGATTCCCGGTAAGGGTGATATCTTCTGAAAGCACTTCTGTCTCCCAACTTAGCACATCCGGACGGTTGTGAACAAACCTTTGATCTTCGGTCAGCCAGGTGTACCAACGTGACCCGGAGCTGTAAGTGGCTTCAATGGGCCGGTTACGATAGGGAACTGGATGAGCGGGATCAGAAACATAACTATCAAATGCATCCTTTTCAGACGGAATTTCAAAAGACAGTTTGCCCCCGGAATGAAAATACAGGTTCTTCAATTGGGTCTTTCCGGAAGGTGGCCAGGTATCATAGGATTGCCAGGTATTGGAACCGGTTTGAAACGTTACTGCTTCAGGAAATTTTCCGCTGGCTGATTTGACATTTGAAAATGGAACGGCTTCAGGTGAAGGTGGTTCGGTTTTGCCTTTCAAATGAAAAGCAAACCACGGAGCCTGGATTTCCTTTCTGAATTGTTCGCCGGTCGGGCTGCCAAATTTGATGTTTCCCAATTTATCGCCTTTAGACCTCGCCCAACCCCCGTGATTCCAGGGACCGATGACAATGAAATTCATGTTGCGTGAATCTGATTTCTCCAGTACCTCATAGGCCTTCAGCGGTCCATAAAAATCTTCCTGGTCCCAATAACCTGCCACATGAAGGTTGGGGATGGTGGGAGAACCCAGACGGTAGGGCATCGCTTGCTTCTTCCAGAAGTCATCATAGTCCGGATGTTTGACAAAGTCGTTCCATGTAGGAATCTTGTTGTGAAAATATTTTTCATTCACGTTTGATAGTGGCCCCAGTCTGAGATACCATTCATACGTATCATACTGATCGAATGGAAAGAGCGCATCTTCCTTTGAAGACTCTTCCATATAGGCGTATTCAAATCCATAGCTAAGCCTGAATGCTCCATGGTGATGAAAATCATCGCCCATCCACATATCCGAAGGTGTGGCTTGTTCGGAGAGTGCTTTTAGCGCAGGGTGTGGATTAATCGAACCCATCATCGTCGTCCAACCGGCGTAGGAGATGCCATACATCCCGACTTTGCCATTGTTACCAGGGGTATTTTTAAGAAGCCATTCAATGGCATCATAAGTATCGGTACTCTCATCGATGGATTTTGGGTTTTTGTTGTCGCGGGTGAATCTCTGCATTTCAAAAGCCCCCTCCGACTTGTACCTTCCTCGGATATCCTGGAAGACAAAGATGTAACCCTCCTTTGCCATATCGGCAATGTAGTCGCGCTGGTTGGGAGATGGGGTGTCATTTACACCATAGGGTGTGCGACTGAATAAAATGGGCAAAGGTTCTTTCGGAGAAACAGGTGAATAGATCACCGTATTCAGCTTTATGCCGTCCCGCATTGGAATCATCACATCCCGCCGGATGTAGGTGAGGGTATCTTTTTCGTTTTGCGCTGAAAGCGTAAAACAAATCAGACTGAAAAAAATAAAAATCGGATATTTCATAGTGGAGACCGGTTGTAAGTGAAAGTAAGAAGGTTCACCCAAACGTGCCAAGAACGCAAAGAATAAAGCACCTAACCTTGCGTCAAGGTCTTGGGGGAACGTAACCATAACTGCCAAATTCACGTCAAAGGACAAAGATTGGGCTTGGTATGCAACCTTTCTCTGATCACCCCAGTCTATATCCCCAAATACCACAGTCATGAAGAAATTATCTCTGTTTATTACTGCCCTTTTGGTTGCCGGGACGATGTCCAGGGCACAAAATCGCGAAACACGGAATGTAGACACGTTCACCAAATTGTCCTTCCGCGTCTCTGGAAAGTTATACCTGAAGCAGGGGAACACTCAAAAAGTGGAGCTGGAAGGCCCCGCTGATGTCCTCAAAGAAATTGAAACTGAGGTTTCCGGTGGCAAACTGGTAATCGGAAAGGATAACAAATGGACGAATTGGAGTTGGGGAGATAAGGATAAAATTATAGCCTATGTGACCATGAAAGACATTAGCGGACTTAGTGTGAGCGGATCCGGCGATTTGATTGGTGAAGGTAAATTCACCACCGGTGATCTGGACCTGAATGTCAGCGGTTCGGGATCATTGCAAGTCGAAACCATCTCAAATGGCAGTGTGAATGCCGATGTTTCCGGCTCAGGAGATCTTACCCTGAAAGGGTCTTGCACAAATTTCGAAAGTGATGTAAGCGGATCAGGAAAAGTAGAGTTAACGATTACGGTTAATGGCCTGGCAGATTTTGGAATTTCGGGTTCAGGTAAGATACACGCTGAAGGAACTGCGAAAGAAGTCAAGGCAGGAATCAGCGGCTCCGGCCGTGTAATGGCCGCCAACCTGGAGACAGACAAA
Source organism: Cyclobacteriaceae bacterium (assembly GCA_035438035.1). Classification (GTDB taxonomy): domain Bacteria; phylum Bacteroidota; class Bacteroidia; order Cytophagales; family Cyclobacteriaceae; genus ELB16-189. The sequence goes on from DAOMZK010000281.1 coordinate 2,528, forward strand.
TGTACGGTGCGCATTTCCGGATCAGGCGATGTAGAGATAAATGTAAAATCAGATCTTGATGCGACCATCACGGGCAGTGGAAGTGTTTCTTACAGGGGCAATCCTGCTCACATGAATAGCCATTCTTCTGGCAGTGGCAAAGTGAGAAAGATGTAAGCCTACTACAAACGTATACCCAAGGCGGAGAGTATTCTTCGCCTTTTTTATTTGGTAGATTATCTATCTAACTTTCTCCAAAGAAACAAGACATGAATTTATCATTGGATGAAGAACTAGCCTGGCGATTATTGATTTCATTTTGTATCGGAACAGCCATTGGATTTGAACGTGAGTACCGGAGCAAAGCGGCAGGACTCAGAACCATGATCATGATATGTCTTGGTTCTACCATTTTCACGGAACTCTCTATATTGATCAGCCCCTCCTCACCTGACCGCATTGCGTCCACCATTGTAACTGGTATTGGCTTTCTCGGTGCCGGTGTAATTTTTAAGGATGGTTTGACTGTCACCGGCATCACCACGGCCACGACTATCTGGATTTCAGCAGCACTGGGCATGGCCGTAGGTATGGGTCAGTATTTCATTGCGATTTTTGGGCTTGTCGGCGTATTGATTGTACTGGCCGTTTTTGAAAAACTCCAATTACACATTGAACGAATGCATCAGACACGGACATACCGCGTCAAGTGCCACATCATGCACGCGAGTGAATCACCTTTCGGAACTATTCCCAAGGAACTGGGGCTCACCATCAGAAAGAAAAAAGAACTGAAGGAAAATGAATCTATTATTATGGTGTTTGAAATTTCCGGCAAGGAAACGAAGCTCGATGCATTTAACCTGTACCTTAGAAATGAACAGCAAGTGCTGTCCTTCGAATATTAAAGGGGATCAATTATTGTGCTCCAGCACACCCTTCACAATCAGATACTGCGCCATAATGTAGGTCGACATAATCAATATCCCGCTCCACGCCAGGGGTGCATAAAACTTGTTGATGGCCAGCAATGAATCCGAAGTCATAAAAAAAGCTGCACCGGCAACTACCATCCAGAAGCTTTTAAGAGAAGTCCGTCCAAACCTCAACAACGCTGTTATTACCATGATCATGAGTACGAGAGCATAGACCGTTACCGGAATTTTCAGGTCGCCAAGTGTTGGAAATAAGATCACCAGCAAGCCTGTTCCCGCAAGAATAACAGGAAATGCATATCGCATTTTTTGCGTGGATAGCAATTCATTTTTTCGATCACTGGATTGATGTTGACGATAGGCAATTATATACAGAGTATGTCCGGTGAGAAATGCAACCAGTCCGCCCATGAAATACAATTCACCTTTGCCCAGCAACAATACATCACCCAACCAGCAAAAGACAAGGGCAGCAATAAAAACATACGACTTGGTGTCAGTACTGGTCCAATAATAAGCGATCAGCGTCGGCACGATAAAAGATTTACAAATAGCATATGTGGTAGGCAAACCAGCGATGAGTGAGACCATCACCATGAAACTGTAGAACAGAAATAAATACAATATGTAGGTAGACCACTTCATACCGTCGTTCGCGCCTGGCGCGTCCATAAATATACAAATGCAAGTGCGCTGAGAGCGGCGCTCACGGTGAATGTAGTGAAAATCCTGGAGGGGTCATTGGCAAAAATCCATCCCGAAAGTAAGGCCCCCATCCCA
>DAOMZK010000282.1:0-4221 GCA_035438035.1 Cyclobacteriaceae bacterium
CAATTTCCGCAGCGAGATTATCCAATTCCTGGGTGGAAACTCCGTCGAATAAGCCATTGATTACTTTCATGGCTACTTCTACAGGGTTAACGAACTTGGGATCGAGGCCATAGCAGAGTTTTTCGATCCGGGCAGTGATTTTGTCGAACTTGACGGACTCTCTGTGTCCGTCACGCTTCAATACGAGCATGTCTCAGGGTTGTTTGGGTGTAGTAAAAGTTTAAAAAATGGTTTCAAAAGATAACTAAAAATCTTCATTCAATGAAAACTTTGGGGCCACATCTTTTTCAGTGCTTTTCATAACTCCGGCTTTCTGGTACTCGGCAACCCGTTTTTCAAAGAAATTGGTCTTTCCCCTGAGGGAAATCATCTCCATGAAGTCAAAGGGATTGGTCGCGCCATAGATCTTTTTGCCAATCAGTTCATTCAGCAGTCGGTCAGCCACGAACTCAATATACTGGCACATCAGTTGGGCATTCATCCCGATAAGGTTTACTGGAATGGCATCGGTGACAAATTCCTGTTCGATGCTTACGGCATCCCGGATAATTTCAATGACTCTTTCCTCCGGAAGTTTGTTTTTAACGTGAGCCGTGTAGAGGTGGCAGGCAAAATCACAGTGCAAACCTTCGTCCCGTGAAATTAATTCGTTGGAGAAGCTAAGGCCGGGCATCAGGCCGCGTTTCTTCAGCCAGAAGATGGAACAGAAGGATCCCGAGAAAAAGATTCCCTCCACCGCAGCGAATGCTACCAGTCTCTCCTGGAAATTTCCCTGGCTGATCCAGCGCAACGCCCAATCGGCTTTCTTTTTAACACAATCCATGGTATCAATGGCATGAAAAAGCTTATCCTTTTCTCTTGGGTCTTTCACCAGGGTATCGATGAGCAGCGAGTAGGTCTCAGAATGGATATTCTCAATGGCGATCTGAAATCCATAGAAAAACTTCGCTTCCGTGTACTGGACCTCGCCCACGAAATGTTCAGCAAGGTTTTCGTTCACAATGCCATCGCTTGCAGCAAAAAAGGCCAAAACATGGGTAACGAAGTGTTTTTCACCATCATTCAGGTTGGCCCAATCCCGTAAATCATGGCTCAGATCAATTTCTTCAGCAGTCCAGAAACTGGCCTCTGCCTGTTTATAGAACTTCCAGATATCATGGTGGCGGATGGGGAAGAGTACGAAGCGATCTTTGTTTTCTTTCAGAATGGGTTCTTCGAGTAACGGTTGACTCATGTGGATATATTTTATAATGCTTTATGATCTGGAATCACCCATTTTTTTTCGGAGACCATCGCCCGGTTCACTTTCGTGAAAAGCAATTTCTTCATCAATTCATGGGAACAGACAAATATTTGAAATGGATAAGTCATATCAAAGGGCTTAACATTCGCCGGGTTGTCCGATGCACCCTGTTATTCTCATCACACGATTGAAAAGCAATTCATTCTCATTCACTTACCCGTCATCAGGAAAGTGAAGACTCAATTGATAAATTTTTACAAAAATATTTAACCTAAAAATTTGCTTTCAAACGAAAGATATTGTCGTATTCACTGGCCTGGATTGAACATCGGAGCTGACCAGGTTGGAAATGACTTGAGGCCCTATCTTTTAAGGTGCTAACAGACAAAGATTTCCCGCTGAATCTTTCCCGGGAATGCCGGAAGTTGGATGCGAAACCTGAAATGTCATTGCCTATCCAGCCCAGGGTAGCTTATCTGAACAGATTTTCCTTGATTTTGACGTATTTGGGCTTCTTTTAGAAGTTTTATTGGTTTTTCTTACCCCGACTTCTATCTTTGCAGTCCATTTTTAAAAACCGAATCATGTACGCTGTTGTGGATATCGCCGGTAAGCAATTCAAGGTTGAAAAAGACCAGTATTTGTATACCCCCTTACTGGAGGCCAAAGAAGGCGCTTCTGTAAAATTTGATAAAGTACTCCTGATTGATACCGACGGAGCAATTCAGGTAGGAACACCGGTAATCAAAGGTGCCAGCATCTCAGGCAAAGTACTGGAGCATGTAAAGGATGGCAAGGTGATTGTATTCAAGAAAAAACGCAGAAAAGGGTATGCGGTGAAGAACGGACACCGTCAACAGTTTACTAAAGTTCAGATTGAGAGCATAAAGTCTTAATAGAAAAATAAGAGAAACGGAAATACGCCATGGCACACAAGAAAGGTGAAGGTAAAGTAAAGAACGGACGTGAATCAGAAAGCAAACGTCTGGGCATTAAGGTTTACGGTGGACAGACGGTCATCGCGGGAAATATTATCGTGCGTCAGCGCGGTACCAAGCACCACCCGGGCAGAAATGTAGGGATGGGCAAGGATCATACTTTGTTTGCACTGATTCCCGGAACCGTACATTTCAAGAAAGGCAGGGCGGATAAGTCATTCGTTTCTGTGATTGCAGAAGCTTAAGGCGAAAGGACATATAAATAAGGCATTCAGGGTAATCCTGGATGCCTTTTTTGTTACCGACTGGTGGGGTATTTTTTTAACCCCTTCCTAATCAGTTTTTTAAGATGGTTAAAACTATTTGGACCATTTTTGAATCAGATAGGCTTTTTCTTAGGTTCTTTTTCTCTTTTGGAGGCATTTATCGGAGGTGAACGGTTTAAGAAATAATCATCGATATGTTTCCTTTTTTGATTTTAGGACCTATTTTAGCCCCTTATTATTAACCTAAACCTAACTCTATGAGGAAGTTTTTACTATTGATTTTCTCATTCGTTTTTGCCCTCAGTACGGCCTGGGCGCAGGAAAGAATGATCTCAGGTAAAGTGACTTCGTCGGAAGACGGATCTACATTGCCTGGAGTGAACGTTGTGATTAAAGGCACAACCAATGGAACGGTTACCGATTCTGATGGTAACTACAAATTAAATGTGCCTTCTGCAGGTGGAACTTTGGTATTCTCCTTTATCGGACTACAATCCCAGGAGGTTGCCATTGGAGACCGTGCGGTAGTGGATGTTAACCTCGGACTGGATGTCAAGCAGTTGTCTGAGGTTGTAGTAACCGGAACAGGTGTAGCTACTGAGAAGAGAAAGCTTGCGATTGCGGTGGAGAGTGTCACCGCCGATAAACTTCCCCTTGCGCCAACAGCGTCAGTTGACCAGGCCTTGATCGGGAAAATCGCAGGAGCGCAGATCTCAACCACGGATGGAACGCCTGGCTCCAACATAAACATTTTGTTAAGAGGAGTCAATTCAATCAACCGGAGTACAAACCCGATGATAATGATTGATGGTGTTCAGATGGGAGCTACTACATTGAACTCCATTGACTTGAACACGATTTCCAGAGTGGAAGTCGTTCAGGGTGCTGCCGCAGCTACAATTTACGGTGCACAGGGAGCGAATGGTGTAATCCAGTTGTTTACCAAGAAAGGGAAAGCTGGAAAAGTCAATATTGATTTTTCGAGCAGCATATCCCAGAATCAGATGATCAATGCGGGCAACGTACGTCAGGCACAGTTTCATAACTTTGCCACGGATGCAAGCGGCAACATAGTAGATGGTTCGGGCAATCCAATTGTTTGGGATCCTGTCGCGGGCTTGTACTCTGGGAACATAGTGTATAATGCACTTGACCCGGTTGGTAAGTTCAACAAACCGTATACGGGCAACTTCCGTTACATTGACCAGGTGGGTAAATTCCTTGCCAATGCCAATACGATCAATAACAGCATCGTCATGTCAGGTGGAAAGGATAAATCTGACTTCAGCCTTTCCGTTTCAAACAATCGTCAGGAAAGTAATTGGAAGGGTGATGGTTACAATGACCGGACCAACTTTACTATCAACCTCGGATTTGAATTGGCCAAAGGATTGACCCTGCGTTCCATTACGCAATTGGTCTACACACGGAATACTATCAATTATTTTAATCAGCCCGGATATGGCGGTGGTAGTGTGATTTATAACGCACTGAACACCCGTCCTTTCGTTGATTACGATTTGAAAGACATTGATGGCAATTACGGCTATCGTACAGGTGATGCTGCCGGCGTAAACGGTCGTAACCCGAACTACCGTTACCAGTGGGCCGATCGCCAGGATGTCAAGGTTGATGTGGTACAGAGCCTGGCACTGAATTACAATGTCAACAAGTTTGTGGAATTGAGTGCGAAATACGGACTTAACTTCAATACAGAAGAAGATAAGAATAATATCGGCAACCAGTCGGCCGTTCGCAACGTGGTGAGCGGTGG
>DAOMZK010000283.1:0-4210 GCA_035438035.1 Cyclobacteriaceae bacterium
TTACTTAATGCTTACCTGAATGAATTGAATTTCGATATGATTGAAAGCCGGGGGACGGCCATTGGAAGTGCCATGGCAGTGGTGACCAACCGCATGCGGGAATCGGGTTCAAAATCCAAAGTGTGCATTTTGCTGAGCGATGGAGATAATACTGCGGGAAATATCGACCCGATCACTTCCGCTGAACTCGCCGCCGCCTACAACATCAAGATCTACACCATTGTTGTGGGAAAAGAAGGGCTTGTGCCTTATGGAAAGGATTTTTTCGGAAGACCCAACATGGTGGAGAATACTGTGGACGAATCTACCATGCGGAAAATTGCAGATATTGGCGGTGGCGAATTTTTCCGCGTCACTGACAACCGGGCATTACAGCAGGTATTTAAAAAAATTGATCAATACGAAAAAGCTGAAATCAAGGAGACGCGATTCAAGGATACTTCAGATTTCTACTTCATCTATCTGCGCTGGGCTATCCTGTTCTTTCTACTCTGGCTTTTGCTCAAATCTACTTTCCTCAGCAACGTTCTGCAGGACTAACCGATTGTAAAGGTCTTTGCCAGCAGTATCAGGCGGAATCCAAAAAAAATAAGAACAATTCCGAGCAGAACATTCATGATTGTCATGAATCGGGGGGTGATCAATCTCCGAAGTTTTCCCGCGAGGTAGGCTTTAGTGATGTCTGTAGCCAAAACCGTGACGAGAACCGCTCCAAAAAAAAGGGCAAATTCCGTAACACCTGAATATCCAAAGTCAATGGTGGCCAGGCTGACGGCTCCTATCCAGAAAAACAACACCATCGGTGTCATTCCATTAATGACAAACCCCTTCAGCATATATCGTGTAAAATGTTTTTCGGTAATGGGATGGATTAAGCTCTGCAAGGGCCTGCGGCTCTTGACGAACAGGTGGTACAGACCGAAGCCGATTAGGATTGCTCCTCCTGCATAAGCCATGTACACTTTAAAGCTGGATTGTACCAATCCTTGCGCCAGCCCGAGGTAACAGATGGTCACGTATAATATGTCACTCAGGGACACACCTACAGCCACCTGTGCACCGCGCCAGAATCCCCTTTCAACGCTGGTCTGCAGAATAGTAAAGAATACAGGTCCAACCAGGAAAGTCAGAACCATCCCCAACTTGAAGCCATTGAAAGCGATGGGTATCACCCGGCAATAAAGTTTTGCCAGTCCTCAAGCTGCGAATTCTTCAGCACCCGTGGAAACTTATTCTGTCCACCAACTTTTCCTTTTGATTCCATCCACTCGTAGAAAGTCTTTGTGGGAACAATGTCCACGAGCACATCCTTCAGGGCCGCACTTCGCTCCACCGCATAGTCATCATTCAATTCCTTAAGAAAATGGTCGAGTCTTTCCCGCAACAGCTTTTTATCCACCTTATTGTCGGTACCAACAAACCAATGATGCGCAAAGAGTGTGCCGTGGGGTATACCGGCCACTGTGAATTCCTTGATTTCAATGTTCATCTCATTACCCACCATCTCAATGGCTTTGTTCATGTTGTCAACAGAAAGATGTTCACCGCACAGACTGAGAAAATGTTTCGTCCGGCCCGTAATGATGATTTCACATTCCTCTACTGAAGTAAATTTAATTACATCGCCGATCAGGTAACGCCACGCACCGGCGCATGACGACAAGACAACCGCATAATCCTTTCCTTCTTCAACTTCATCGATTAAAAGCGTTTTGGCATCCGGCGCAATTTCTCCATTCGAATGAAAGTTCTCATCATTAAAAGGCACAAACTCATAAAACAACCCATTGTTGAGTACGAGTTTCATTGACCGCTGATTGGGTTCAGCCTGGAAAGCGAGGAATCCTTCTGAGGCCAGGTAAGTTTCAATGTAACGGATGGGTTTTCCCATCAGCTTTTCAAAACCTTTCCGATAAGGGTCGAAAGATACCCCGCCATGTACATACACATTGAGATTAGGCCATATCTCATGAATGTTCTTCAACTTGTGATAGGCAATGATTTTCTCCAAAAGGATTTGAATCCATGCCGGTACTCCGACAATGATTCCAATATTCCAGTCCGGAGCCTTCCTTGTAATTTCTTCCAGCTTCTGATCCCACTTTCTGGTTTTAGCTATTTTCTTCCCGGGTTTATAGAAGTGTTGGAACCAGAATGGCAGCCGAGCCGCCTGGATTCCACTGAGGTCACCTTCAAAATAGCTCCCTTTTTTGTTCAGGTGAGTGCTTCCCCCGATCATGAGGATGCCGGCCTCAAAGAATTTTGTCGGAAGGTCGTATTTGGAAAGGGAAAGGATCTGGCGTATGCTGGTTTTTTGAATCGCCTTGGTCATGTCCTTGGTGACCGGGATATACTTGGAAGCTGCATCCGATGTTCCGGAGCTCAGGGCAAAGTATTTTATTCTTCCCGGCCAGCAAATATTCCTGGCTCCCTTCAGCGCCAGTTGCCACCAGTCTTTGTACATCTTGTTGTAGTCGTGTATGGGAATGACTTTGAAGTGCTTATAGAATTCCTTTGGGCCGCGGCGAAAATGGCGGAGTATCCCGGGGAAGTTGTAGTATTTGCCTATTTCTGTTGTACTGGCATGGATCAGTAATTCTTTTATTACTGTTTTCTGCAATTCAAAGGGTGTGGCATAATCCTGCTCAAGATTTTCACGAAGTTTTATTCCCCTTTTTAACAAGGTTCCCAGGATAGCCATATTTTTGTCAGCCTTTAGCTTGAAGGTTTAAAGATAGAATGGGAATTAAAGATAACATAGCAAAGTTCAATGCAGCGCTGAATCCGTATGGAGCTAAATTAATTGCGGTTAGTAAGACGCATCCAGTGGATAAAATCAGGGAGGCATATGATTCTGGTCAGCGTATTTTTGGAGAAAACAAGGTGCAGGAGTTGACTGAAAAGGCGCCGCAACTTTACCAGGACATCCAGTGGCATTTGATCGGTCATCTTCAGCGAAACAAGGTTAAATACATTGCGCCTTTCGTTTCCTTAATTCATTCAGTGGACTCACAGAAGTTGTTGAGTGAAATCAATCAGCAGGGCAAAAAAGCAGGAAGAGTAATTCACTGTCTTTTGCAAGTATTTATAGCAAATGAAGAAACCAAATTTGGCCTGGATCACACCGAATTAATGCAATTGATTACCTCCGCTGAAACCGCGGCTATGGATCACATCATTATAGACGGGTTGATGGGCATGGCCACGCTGACAGAAAACAAGGAGCAGATACGTGAAGAGTTCCGTTCCCTGAAAAGAACTTTTGAAGAATTGAAATATCAACCCTTACCGGAAAATATCCGGATGAAAGAACTCTCCATGGGAATGAGTTTCGATTATAGCATTGCCCTGGAAGAAGGAAGCACAATGGTCAGAATCGGCACCGCGATTTTTGGAACGAGAGAAATTATGAAACCATGACGCAAAAAAAAATAGTATTAGTAGCCGCTTTATCAGGATTCCTTGCCGTCGCCATTGGTGCTTTCGGGGCGCATGCTTTGAAAGCGCAATTAACAATGAATGGCAGATCGGACACCTTTGAACTGGCAGTGCGGTATCAATTTTATCACACACTGGCCCTGCTTGCGGTTGGTATTCTCCTTGAAAAATTCCCTGCACTAAGAACAGCCTTTTATTTTTTTGTTGCGGGGATTATAATTTTCAGCGGAAGTCTTTACATCCTTTCATTCACGAACCAGAGTCTGTGGGGGGCGGTAACACCGATCGGTGGAATAGCACTGATTGCCGGTTGGCTGTCGTTTGCTTACATCATGTTAAAAAAGGAAGACAGGGTCTAGCCTGCAACCCTTCAATGAGGAGAATTCTTCTCCACTACATTCGCTATAAACAGGATCTGGGTTCCTTCCTGATTTTTTGCATTGGATACTACCGTCACCACTTTGTTGTTCCGGCCATGCCGACCCGAGCTGTCGAAAGAAATCGTAATTTCTCCGGATTGACCCGGTTTAATTGGATCGCGTGCCCAGCCCTTGGGGATGGTACATCCACAGGTGACCTGTACATTGGTGATGATCAGCGGTTCATTACCCGTGTTCTTGAATTTAAAAGTATGCTCAACTTTTTCTCCCTGCACTACATCACCAAAGTCATGGGTAGATTTTTCCCAGGTCAGAATGGGTCCGCCGGACTGTGCCTTTGAACTACCGACTGTCATAACGCAAACCAGCAGGAAAAATAACTGCTTCATATT
>DAOMZK010000284.1:0-4198 GCA_035438035.1 Cyclobacteriaceae bacterium
CTGACTTTTATTTGCTGTAGGAAAATCCACTTTTTCAAGATCATGGATCACTGATTTGCCACAGGCAAGTGCGGACTCCTGCAATTCGACATCCGTAACCCTTCGAATATCCTGTGTGGACATTCCTTCATGCAGCCTCTTTCTCTGGTCATCACTGAGTTTGCCGCCGCAGGCAGTACAAACCAAAATGGTGAAGAGAATTTTTTTCATGCAGCCAAATTTACGCTCAAATCCGAAGACGCAATACTCTACATGAATTTTCTAACTTTGCACGCGTTTTACAGCTATGATAGAGAAACTGGAAGAAATCAGCCTTCGCTTTGAGGAAGTAGGGCAATTGCTGAGCCAGCAGGGCGTGGTGTCGGATATCAAAAAATTTACTGAATTAAGTAAGGAATACCGCGACCTTGAAAAAGTTGTAGTGAAGTATAAGGCGCTTCAGAAGATTCAAAACAACCTTGATCATGCCCGGGAAGTCCTGGAAACCGAGAAAGATGAAGAACTGAGAGCGTTGGCGAAAATGGAACTGGATGAATTGGCGCCAAAAAAAGAAGCCATTGATGCAGAGATCAAAGAACTGCTCATGCCCAAAGATCCCAATGATAACCGGAATTGCATTCTTGAAATACGGGCCGGCACAGGGGGCGATGAAGCTGCGATTTTCGCGGGAGATTTATGGAGAATGTATCAGCGATTCTGTGACCGCAAGGGCCTGAAAGTGTCAGTCATGGATGTGACGGAAGGAGCCGCCGGCGGGTACAAGGAGGTGATCTGTGAGGTGGAAGGTGAAGGTGCGTATGGCATTTTTAAATATGAATCAGGGGTACATCGTGTTCAGCGTGTCCCGGATACGGAACAACAAGGACGTGTTCATACTTCCGCCGCATCTGTTGTTGTCCTCCCTGAAGTTGAGGACGTGGAAGTCAACATCAATCCAGCTGACCTTGAGTATCAAACTTCACGGAGTGGCGGGGCAGGGGGACAGAACGTGAATAAGGTTGAAACCAAAGTCCAACTTACACACAAGCCTTCAGGCATCGTCATTACATGCCAGGTGGAACGCTCACAACATGCCAACCGGGAGCGTGCTTTGCATATGCTCCGTGCAAAGCTGTATGAGGTGGAGGTGGCAAAACAAAATGCAGAAATCGGAGCTTCCCGCAGATCACAAGTGCGCAGTGGTGACCGTTCCGAAAAAATAAGAACCTATAACTATCCGCAAAGTCGGGTAACCGATCACCGCATCAGCTATACCCAGCATAATTTGCCGGCAATTATGAATGGTGAGATTGATTCATTCATTGAGCAGCTGAAAATAGCGGAGACAGCAGAGCGAATGACGGAAGCGAGATAATAGGAATGACGAATTACGAATGACGGGCCGATATTTGGAGGATGACTGACGTTTACCAGCAATATTCGTCATGGCCTACATTCAACTGTGAGCATGCCCACTTTTACATTTCCTAATTCTTCTCTTCTTCGGCGTCAGCTTTCTTTTCTTCTTCATCAAGAATTTTCTGGATCAATGCCTGCTGACGTTCATCAATGGTCTGATCCACTTTAGCCTGTTTTTTCATGTAGCGGAACATGGCGTTCTTCTTGATTTCGTAGGCAATGAAAACGGTATACCTGTTTTCTTTTTTATTGTAATACTTCTCTTCACCAATTTTCCTCAGGTCGGCCATATCTGTGTTCATGACCTGGCGGGCCAGGCTTTGAAATTTCTCCGCCACATTGGCTCCCCGCTCATTTTCTGTTTGACCCTGGTAATTGTCTGCGACCTGTTTCATCGTGGTGTTTACCTGGCCAGCCAGAAATGTTTTGGCTTCGATGTCTGCCTTGCCACGTGCAATATTATCAGAACTACTTTCCCCTTTTCCACTGGCGCGGAAAAAGCGATTATTGGACTTATAACCCGATCCTGAAAATGGCTCTTTGACCTTCTGTCCGAATGGACTTGAACCGCAGGAAGCAAGAACCAAAACAACGATGATACTGATGAAGGCTTTTTTCATAATAGAATGATTGATACGGAGAATAAAATTACTAAAACTGTGCCAAAAGCTGCCACCGGAAAGCCCATTTCCAGCGCAATTGGTAATGTTCTAAACCGGCCCGGCTGCAAATGACTTCCAATTCCTTCCTCGAGAAGGCACGTAATACAGAAAGCGGTGCATCGAATTTGACCATTGCGGACCTGGAAAAATATCGGGTCAGTAACCGGATGGAGTGAAAGGCAAACCAATGCCTGTGGATATCATTGATCAATAAACCGATCCGCGTCTGTTTTTTCAATTGCGAAAATATTTCTACCAATACATCTGAATGAAAGTGATGATAAAAAAGAGTTCCGGTCACGATATCAAATTTTCTGGCTTGAAATTCAGGAGATAGAACATTGATCGATTCAAAGGAAATTTCCTGGTAATCCCTGTGCTGTTGTTTTGCAAATTCAATAATGTAAGGATTGGCGTCAATGCCTGTCAATTTGAGGTTATACTTGTTTTTTCTTCCCCAATCTGCCAATAAGCGAAGGATGTCTCCGCTGCCGCACCCGAGATCGGCAATGGTGAGCGTTTCTTTTTCGTGTCCCTTCACCAGACTTTTAATTCCCGAAAGGGTTATTGCATTTCCGCCCAGCCATTGGTTGATAAATTCCAGTTCGCGCAAGGTCTGATGAACGACTTCCCCCTGGCATTCCAGATCGTCCATGATTTCAATTTGTTGGGAGCGACTGGATAAATCAATCATGCTCGTTTGTGATTTGCAGCACCATACTCTCCAGCGTCAGTCCCGGGCCAAAGGCAAAACTAAGAATGCGTTTACCATCCTCTCCCGATGTTAAATTATTGCAGATCTCCTCCAGAACAAATAGCACGGTAGGGGAAGACATATTGCCGTATTTTCTTAATACTTCGTAAGCATACCGGTTCTGATCTTTTGTAATCCCCAGTTCCTGTTCAATGGCCTCCAGAATTTTTCTGCCGCCAGGATGAATGGCGAAATATTCAATGGTGGAAAGATTTTGATTCACATGGCCGAGCAGACTCCGCGTCAGATTTTTTATTCCCGTGCGGATGACTTCAGGCACATAGGACGAAAGTCTCATTTCAAAACCAAGATCACCAACCGTCCACGTCATATCATGTTCACCCTGAGTGGCGAGTTCGCATTGAAAACTTTCCTGTTTCAGGTTCATTCCTTTGCCGGGCGCTGATTCCACGAGTACGGCAGCGGAGCCATCGCCAAACAATGCATTGGCCAGCAGGTTATCTTCAGAATTCTCTTTTTGAAAATGAATGCTACAGAGTTCGGTACAGACGATCAAAACTTTGGCATCGGGTCGGGAAGCACATGCCGCAGCCGAAAGTTTCAAAGCATTGAATGCAGCATAACAACCCATAAAATTGATACAGGTGCGCTCAACACCGGAGTTAAGTCCAAGCGCTTTGGTCAGGTCGATATCCAATCCGGGTGCATACATCCCGGTACAACTGACCACAATAAGATGAGTGATTGAATCTTTTCTGAAATCGATATGTGGGGAGAGACATTTTGAAACCGCCTCCAGGCTCAGTGCCAGGGCATGGCGTTGATACAATTCCAACCTTCTCTTGGTTGAGGGGAATGGTTCCATCCCCGGAGTGTTTTCATAAAAATGAAAGTCTTTTGTTTTGCCATAATCTTCCAGCACCGAATAACGCGTTTCAATCCCGGTGGCCCGAAAAATGACTTTGAGTTTTCGTTCCTCATCGTGACTCAACTGCATGGCCCGGGTCATGAATTCAGCAATGGAAGACTGATCTAACCGGTGCTGAGGCACTGCTGTTCCGATGGAAGTGATAAAACTCATGATCCTGTCAAATATAACACCGTCCCAATATCTCCAATGAATTCAACACCCGGTCTTGTGAAATTGTTACCGATGTTTTGTCACGATTGATTTCCAGTTGATTGCAAAAACATGATCTTTGCCTTCGCGAAGAACAGAATTCATGTTTTCAAAATCCACCCTTCTTCATCTACGGATCCCTTTTTCATATTTTTTATTACCGGTTTATTTATTTGCATTGTCCGTTTCGCCTAATATGGGGGAACAACGGATCCACTGGGTTTTTCTTATCCTCCATTTTCTTCTTTATCCGGCCAGCAATGGATACAACAGCTATTTTGATAAGGATGAAAAAAGTATCGG
>DAOMZK010000285.1:0-4193 GCA_035438035.1 Cyclobacteriaceae bacterium
AGGATGTCTTTGCGCATCTTATATTCATTCTCTTTCAGCTCCGCGTCCATGGCCAGGACGGGCAAGCCCCATTTGTCTTTCACAGTTTTATCCAGCGAAATTTTATTTTCATGGTAAGGAAGAATTTCTCCGAATCCACCTATGCCCATCGTCCACTGGCCGGGTTCTGTCAACGCTTCCTTGAATCCGGCGCCGATATTCAGTTCAGCAATTTCACGACTCCATCCACCCCGGCCTGCGGCACCCTGATAACCAAATCCACGCAGATAGTCGCGCTTGTCTCCGAAGAGATTGGAAAAACGGGTGACATAAATGCCATTGGGCCTTCTTCCATAAACATATTTGTCTTCATAACCATCGACTGTGCCCGAAACGCCCAGGTTATAGTGGTGGTCCATGATGTTGTGACCGAGTTCTCCGCTGCTGCTGCCCAATCCTTCCGGCCAGATGTCAGTTGCGGAATTCATCAATACCCATGCGGAGTTTAGTGCAGAGGCACACACGAACACTATTTTGGAATAGAATTCATAGGTCTTATTTGTTTCGGCATCGAGTACCTCAACGCCCTTTGCTTTTTTTGAATCCTTGTCATATAAAATCCGGGTGACAATAGAGAAAGGACGGACGGTGAGATTGCCGGTGGCTGTGGCCGCGGGCAAAGTTGAGGATTGTGTGCTGAAATAGCCACCAAAGGGGCAACCTTCCCAGCAGCGGTTACGAAACTGGCATTGTGTCCTTCCCGGAATAGCTTTCGTCAGGTTGGCCACGCGTCCGATGATCATGTGTCGCTGGCCTTTGTAATGTTCCTTGATTCGTGCGGCAACATCTTTCTCGACACAATTCAAATCCATGGGAGGGAGGAACTCTCCGTCGGGCAATTGAGGCAGGCCTTCTTTTGATCCGCTGATTCCGGCAAATTTCTCCACGTAGTCGTACCACGGCGCAATGTCTTTATAACGAATGGGCCAGTCCACACCGAAACCATCCTTGGCATTCGCTTCAAAATCAAAATCACTCCACCGGTAACTTTGGCGTCCCCACAGGATGGAACGCCCACCGAGTTGATAACTGCGCAGCCAGATGAAAGGTTTAACTTCTACATACGGACACTCCACGTCATTGGTAAAGTAGTTGATGCTGGGCTCGCTCGCAAAATGCCCGCGATGAATGCTGGGACGTGTTTTTTGTTCCTCCAGCGTCGTCCTGCCGCCATGTTTAAGTTCCCATGGATTTTTATTGGCTGTCTCGTAATCCTTCAGGTGTTCAAAATTCCGTCCGCGTTCCAGCATGATGGTTTTCAACCCCTTTTCTGTGAGTTCTTTGGCGGCCCAACCACCACTGATTCCTGAACCGATGACAATGGCATCGTATGTATTTTGTTCAACTGCTTGAGGCATGGAGTATTTATTTTAATGGAGTAGAGTCAAATTTAACTTCTTTTGACAATAAAAAAATTGGTAATGTGACGAGCAGGATTTCAATTGAAATGATTTACTGATTTCCGCAGATTGGCCTGCCGGCAGGCAGGTATTTGTCCGCGAATTTTGCGCCCTTCACCTGCGGGAAATGGATTTCTATTTTCCGACTTCGAAATCCACAACGAAAGGCTCTTCCAGCACCCCCAGCTTCCCCAGCAGCTCACCGAATTTTTTATGTTCGGGATGGGGGAGGTAAGCATCGCGCGCTGCAGCATCCTCAAAAGTGAGGAGGTACACATGCGTAAATCCCTTGTTCAGTTTCTCCGGACTGTTGTTGACACCGTATTCAAATGAAACAATGCCAGGAATTTTATTTTTCAGGGCTTTAAATGCTTCTGTCACTTCGGTGATTTGTTGAGGAGTGGCAGTAGATTTATATCGGAATACAACAATGTGTTTTACCGGAACCTTAGGAGGGGAGTAAAATGCGGAGAGTCCAATGGCAAAAGGAAGAAGCGCAGTAAAAAGGAGTAAGTGTGTTTTCATGGTTATAATTATTTTGAAGCAAATAAAGGTAGTGGATGAATCTTCAAACTGAAAGCACACTATATTTATAATTCACGATGGATTCACTTACTCACATAGTATTGGGTGTTGCCCTGGGAGAGGTGACCGGTCGACGGCAGATCGGCAAAAGTGCATGGGTACTCGGTGCGGTTGCCCAAACTATTCCAGACTTTGACTTTTTTGCTTTCCTGTGGACCACTACCACCGGGGATTTGATTGCCCATCGCGGAATTACCCACTCCTTTGCTTTCATGCTCATCACTTCGCCATGGCTTGCATGGATGGCAAGGCGATGGCGGCCAGCATTGGATTATTCATTTTTTCATTGGCTGGCCTTTTTCGGATTGCAATTGACGGTTCATGACTTTATTGATGCTTTCAATGCATACGGCACGGGGTGGTTTGAACCTTTTAGCCATACGCGGATTTCTTTTCATGCCTTGTTTGTGGCTGACCCGCTTTTTACACTGGGACCCCTGATAGGGTGCGTGGCAATTTTTCTTTTTGGTGGAGACGATTCCAAGCGAAAAAAACTGGTATGGTCTGGAATAGTATGGTCTGTACTTTATCTCGGATATGCCATTTCCAATAAAATGACTGTCGAGCAGATTGTGAAACAAGAGCTTGATTCAAAAAAAATTTCTTACTCGCGCTTACTGACCACGCCCACCCCCCTGAATTCCTGGTTGTGGTGGGTGGTGGTGGAGGATTCCGGCGGATTCAGAGTCGGATTCCGATCGCGATTTGATTCGGTAACCGAGACAGAATTAAAATACTTTCAAAAGAATGATTCCCTGGTCAGTGATTTGAAAAATGAAGATGTTTCCAATCTGAAGCGTTTCTCAGAAGGATTTTATACCATCGAACAGCGGGGCGATACGCTGGTTTTCAATGACCTTCGGTTTGGTCAAAACGGATGGGATAATCCTTCAGCACCTTTTGTTTTTCATTATTACCTGAACCATCCGGAGAATAACCGGATGGTCATGCAACGTGGTCGGTTTTCAAGATGGAATAAGTCCACCGCAAAATCTTTTTTGGATCGGATAGGGGGCAAGTGAGATTTCTTGCTTTTTATCTGCACTACTGCTTGTGTTGCCGGAAGTAAAAAGTAAACAAAAATAAAAGCAGTCGGTATAATTGGTAGGCCATAAGCTGGACAAGACGGTTGAACCACCCGCTGTGTTTGTCAGAGTTCGCTGTAATGCGTATGCAATTGTTTTGAATTATTTCTGTCAGGACGCTTTGCACTTCAAGGGCGAAAGGTTGATTTAATATTTCGACGTTGAGCTCCACGCTGGCCTTTGCGCTGAGCTCATTGAGATTGTAAGAACCCACGGTTGCCCATTGACCGTCACAGGTAGCAATCTTGGCATGCAATACACTTTTTTGATATTCGTAAATCTCAGCATGGTGACGCAGTAACCATGGATAGAGATAACGCTCGGCCAGTTTGCCAAGTTTCACATCGGAAGATCCGGCGAGTACCACTTTGACACGAACTCCCCGTTTGAGCGCAAGCCGTAGTTGTCGCTTAAAATCCCTACCGGGCATGAAGTAACTTGACATCAGTATCACTTCGGATTGTGCCTGGCGAAGCATATCGTGGAAGCACCTTGTAATTTCCCGCTTACCCCGAACCCAATCATTGATGCGGATTCGCGCGCGACAAGCCAGTGGAAAAGATTGGGGGTCCACGGTTGGCATGGGAGGGAGTTTCTTTTTTTTCAAACTAAGACGCTTGCCGGAAACTGCCCGGCGGGCACAGAGGGCATGGAGGTCACTGACCACTTCACCCCGAACATGAACAGCCCAGTCCAGCCAGGCCGGATGATCTGGAAGGTCATTGTAACGGTCGCTGATGTTTATTCCGCCCACCAGTCCGTGTGCACCATCGACGACAAGCACTTTGTGATGAAGGCGACGTCCAAAATAGAAATATTTGCTGCGCAGCAAGGGTTCAAACCAACGGAAATGAATACCGGCTTCGCGCCAGTGCTGAATGATTTCATCCGGGAGACTTTGTGATGCGTACCCATCCAGCAGGATGTAAACCTGGACACCGCGACTTGCGGCGCGGGACAGGGCGGCGGCCACACGCACGCCGGTTGTACCAGCGTCAAAAATATAGGTTTGAAAAAAAATTTGTTGGCGGGCTCCTTCCACCAGCGCTTCCAATAGTTCAAAATACGGCCTCCCACCGTGGAT
>DAOMZK010000286.1:0-4183 GCA_035438035.1 Cyclobacteriaceae bacterium
ATGAAGAAACGTGTCTCGGATAATTTAAAAATTGTTCAATCTGAATACCATTCTGGTCGGATACAAAGAAACTTATGGAAGTAAATGAACTGTTGCCGAAAGTATCGGTGGCTTTGAGTGTCAGTTGATGATTTCCTGGTTTGAGATTATCAATCGCATAGTTCACTTTGCCGCGCTTGTAATTGTTAACATCAGACTGATAGTAATTATTCAGCGAAAGCGTGAGGGTATCATCCAGGGTAGCCGTGATTCCCTTATCAGGAACAAAATTTGAAATATTTATTCCACTGACATCAGAAAGTATGGCGATAATGCGACTGCTGGTGCCCGCAATACCACCATTGACAAATGTGGAGTCGCCCATGTAAAGTTCGATGGAAGGACCTTTTGTATCTACTCCGGGGTTTTTTTCCTTCGCGCCAACCTCCAGTGTATTGTTCACACCTGTAACATCGCGGGTTGCATTGATTGCATACAATGAAAACTTTCCATAACTCACTGCAGGATCGATGGATTGGGGAACAATAAATTCAAAGTCAAACTGTCCGTTGTAGATACTGGCTTGCCCGCGAAAAACGGAATTATCGTAAGCCGTAAATTTGAATGGATCGTTCTCATCTCCTTTCGTGATGTGCTCAGTCAACTTATCGAACAATGTCGCGTGCAGCGTGCCATTATATCCGGGATCAGGTGAGCCATTGGTGTACACCGTTCCTGAAATTCTGACTTTGGACAGGGCTTTCAGCGTATCCGAACCGGAGGTCATGTTGGTTGACCCTGTAATACGGATTTCTGATGCGGGCATTACCAATCTCATGGTTGGATCACCAAGCAGTGAGAAATTGCGATTCGAAACACCACTGATACTGTTGTTTTTAGTATCCCGAAAGACAGCGCCAATATCCCGAAATTGATTTTGGATTTTTATAAAAAGGGCATCATAGAATGCCTTGTTCAATGTAAAGTTGGTCGAAGAATTCACCGGTCGTGCCGATGTGAGCAGGCCAATGGTTCCACCGCTCATTTTAAAAAGACTCAACTCCGCGGTGGAAATAAGACTGGGATCATCATTTCTTCCAAATTGACAGGTAGCGGTAACCAGAAAAGGATATCGTGGTCCTGTTTTCCATTTGTCAAGCGAGATTTGGTCCAGTAGTCGCTCGGATGCCAGTAAAGTTTCGCCTCCGTGTCCTGTATAATTGATAATTGCGACACCATCTTGCGCGTTTCGGGCCAGGGCATTGGATGCATCGGGGGACACTTTCCCAATTGGACTATTCTTTTGTTTGAAATCGTCGATGTATATTTTTTTTGTGTTGAATTCCGGGTGATTGACTTCAATACCCTTTGCCATAAGGTCCGCCTGGTCCTGATGGATATTACCATCTCCGTCATCTGCCGCGAAGAGAATGACTTTCCGCCAATCTCCCCAGTTGTTTCCGTCATATTGAATGAGCTTATCTACGATAATTTGGGAATCGCCTGTTTTTTTTACTGGCAACCTCCCTATGCTGATGTCAAGAGTATGGTTTTCCACTGGAGATTCCCCCCAGTTGCCCTCATTGTTTTCAAGGAATCCAAAATAATCATCCGATGCATAGGTCTCCAAAGGGCTTAGTGAATTGCGTGATTGGTAAATGGGGACGAAATTCTTGTTGTTGGGAAGGTAATTTTTGTAATCGTATGAACCCCTTCCAAAAAGCAAAAGGTTTTTTATTCCGGTATTTCGGTCATACAAATTCTTCATAAAATCGCGGATGGCTGTAACGTCCTGTTTACCACCGGAAAATTCATTGTAAACCTGCTGAGGGGTAAATACTTGTGTCGTGATGCCTTTGGATTGGCGATGGGCAGCCAATCGCCCTGCGTCATCAAGAAATTCCGGTGCGGAAATAATTACAAAATTGATATTTGTAATTCCATGCAGGTTTTGATTCTCAACTTTGCCTTCTTCACCTGGCGCAGTGAAATTTTTACCGGACACCATGATATACTTTCTCAGGATATCTGATGTAGCTGAGAAGGTAGTGGGCGCACCCGATATCATGCCCTGGATTTTGCTGTTGAAGGGATCGGTGATTTCAAAAATCATCCCTCCGGAGGGAATGTCAGTGATGGAATATTGAGTTACCGGTTGCTGAAGACTTTTCAATGAATGGAAAAGCGTTTGATCACCATAGAGACTAAGTTTACGCTTGAATTGCAGCAGGACATAATCCAGGTAGCCGATTGATAATTGAGACGCAGCCTTGTTGAACCGTATCTTGACATCCTGATTGGTTCTTCCTGTGCCATTCACCTGACTAAGACTGATATTTATCGTATCCGCTACAATGACACCCTGATCAGCATATTCGTAATTGATAGCTGGCGGTATATCCTGCTGTCCTACGGATGTATTGTTAATAAAATATTGAAATGACGATGGATTGTAGGACTGACCCATCACCTTTGTGATCAGTTTGAGATTGGAGGCATCAAGAATCCCCGGCGTGTCAAACCGGATGGTATATTCTGTTGTCGAACTGAAAAATTCTCCGAACCACTGCCGGCCGGAGTGGAGAATACTGAATTGCTCCGTTTCATAATATCCAAAATCATCCAATTCGTTTACGATAGGGAAAGTACCCGCAATCGTATTGGTTGTAGCCATACGCTTGCCTGGGGTGGAGCCGATGGTCAGGAAATAAAAATTCTTGTCAGTAAAAAGATTATTCTCATAGGAAAATACACCCTTGTTGCTCAGCAATTGATAACCGTCAGGACCCTGACCATAAAAAAGTATATAATCACTTTGATCAAATTTTCCGTCGCTTTCCCCAACCACATAAAGTGAAATTTCACTCAAATCATTTATACGCGGCGCACTGTTGGACTGGGGCAACATGCCATTCATTCCTCCGAATAACTGAATTTTTCTCGGATCAATCTGGTTGGGGTTGAATCCTGCACGCTGCAAAAAACTGTAGTCAATTTTATAAATGGCATCATTCTGAACGGAGACCTTAAACCATTGCCCGCTGGACAAAACTGAGGAGGTTTGTCCAAAACAAGACACGGCCATCAGGCAGCAAAATAATATCGAAAAGGGCTTCAATAGGCTCAGATTCGCATCCAATTCTTCAATAACGAGGCCAGGATATACAATAGTATAATGAAGGGTATGGCGGATGCCTGCCCTACACCAATCAGTAATACGGCGAGCACGACGAATGTAAACTGCACCTTGTTTTCACGCCATTGAAAATTCTTCAGTTTGAGTGCGAACAATTCCATCGGAGCGACCAGCAGGAACGAAAAAATGAGCGTTATGACAACCAGGAAATAGTCTTGAGAGATAAAGGAATCCCAGGGTGAACTTAAAAAAGGCAAAGCAGTAATGAAAGTCGCCACTCTCGGCCCGAAAGGCCGCAACGTCGTCCTCGACAAAAAATTCGGTTCCCCGACGGTGACCAAGGACGGTGTCACGGTCGCGAAGGAAATCGAACTGGAAGACCCGTACGAAAACATGGGCGCCCAGATGGTTCGCGAAGTCGCGAGCAAGACCAGCGATAACGCGGGCGACGGCACGACCACCGCAACGGTGTTGGCCGAGTCCATCTATCGCGAAGGACTGAAGTTCGTCACCAGCGGAGCGAACCCGATCGGCATTCAACGCGGCATCAACAAGGCCGTGGAAGCTGCCGTAGGCCAGCTCGACAAGATCGCCAAGAAGGTCAAGGACAAGGAAGAGATCAAGCAGGTCGCGACCGTGTCCGCAAACTGGGACAGCACGATCGGTGACATCATTGCCGAAGCCATGGACAAGGTCGGCAAGGACGGCACCATCACCGTGGAAGAAGCCAAGTCGATTGAGACGACCCTCGACGTGGTGGAAGGCATGCAGTTCGACAAGGGCTACCTCTCGCCCTACTTCGTCACCAACGCGGAGACGATGGAAGCCAAGCTCGAAGACGCCTACATCCTGAACTTCGAAAAGAAGATCAGCTCGCTCAAGGACCTGCTCCCCGTGTTGGAGAAGGTGGCCAAGGTCGGCAAGCCGCTGTTGATCATCGCGGAAGAAGTCGAAGGCGAAGCCCTCGCGACGCTCGTCGTGAACAAGCTCCGCGGCACGATCAACGTCTGCGCGGTGAAAGCTCCCGGCTTCGGTGACCGCCGCAAGGCCATGTGCGAAGACATCGCC
>DAOMZK010000287.1:0-4179 GCA_035438035.1 Cyclobacteriaceae bacterium
CTTCATGGCGGGCTATTTCTTTTCAAATAATTATTCCATCACACAGGGACAGGCTACTTCAACAGTATATCCAACGCAGGTACAACCCGCATTTTCTGTCACAGGAAGCGGCAACGTGGGACTCCTCGCGGAGTTTGGAGCGGAGGTAAGACTAACGAGTTCTATTTATTTTATCGCCAATGTCGGCGGCCGCGGCATAGATATTGGCGGCAGTTTGGGAAAACCAACATTACCGAGTTACGGCAGCGGTTATCAGCAACCTACAGATTTCGATGGCTCCTTCTTTTTGTCCTACAACGCCGGGCTCAAGTATTATTTTGGTAAGGGGAAAAAGAAACGAGACTTTTAAAAATAAAGCTCAATATGAAAACGGCTAAAATTTTCTTGGCCGCATGGCTACTGGCAACATCAGTCTTTGCGCAGGTATCACTTTTAAAAAAACTGACGTTCCCCGGAGAAGAAAATATCCGGACCTTTTCGTTCGCTCCCAATTCAAAACGAATCATTGCGGGAGGCGACAAGGGAACACTCCGGGTCTTTGAACTCGCCACCGGTGAGAGTTGGAAACTGCCCGGCTTTACTTCCAAAGTCTACGCTGTCGAGGTCTCCTATGATGGCCGCTATATGGCTGCCTCCTCAGAAAGCGGAGACTTCTTATTATATGACCTGCAGGAATCCAAACAAATCGAACTCAATGGCAATCCCGGTATCGTGCGCGCGATAGCGTTCAGTCCATCCAATGCACTCCTGGCTACCGGTAACGAAAGTGGAAAAGTACAACTGTGGAGCCTCACCACCCGCGAAAAGACGGGTGACTACGCGGGTAATGATATTAAAATTTATGCTCTCGCTTTTTCACCCACAGGTAACTATCTCGCCAGCGGATATTCTGATAACTCCACCGTTATCTGGAATACCGTTTCCGGTCAGCTCAGTCAGCGATGTACGGGACATACGGACTGGGTCCATTCGGTGGCCTTCTCAGCCGATGGCAAAAAGATGATTTCAGGCAGTTACGACAAAACCATCCGACTTTGGGATACTGAAACCGGTAAAGAAGTAAGCCAGTGGAAAGGACACAAAGGCTGGGTCACAGATTTACAACTTAGTCCCGACGGACAATACCTGGCCAGCGGCGGCGGAGATGGACAGGCCATTGTATGGAAGGATGGAAAAATTGTTCAACAATTAAAAGAGCCTTCCGTGATAGTATCCGAGATTCAGTTTTCAAAAGATGGGAAGCTGCTGGCCGTTGCCGATCTCTCCAAAGCGCTCTTGATTTATAATGTGTCCAGCCTGGGCATTCAGCCCTGGAAACCGTACGATGTTACCCCTCCTTCCCTCGTTGTACTCAGCCCGAAACTGCTGGCCGCAAGAGATGCAGATACCGGCTTTAGAAAATCTGTGGTTTACCAGTCTGACTTGCGCATCCTGGTTGAAGTAAATGACATCAGCGGCGTTGAAAGTGTTTCCATCGGAGGAACTAAGGTGGAACCCCAGGCTGAAAATCGCGACCGTTACGAAGTCAGTCTTACCCTCCCTCAAAATTCTGAAAAAGTGGTGGCGATCCAGGCCGTTGATAAACTGGGCAACAAACTGGATGACAAACTGATAATCGAACGAAAAGTATTTTCAGGCAGTGTAAATGACGAAAAGTATTTTGCGATCCTCATTGCGGTTGAGGATTATAAAAACAATGACATCCCTGATCTTGATCAGCCCGCCAAAGATTTGGATAGACTGAAAGAAGTGCTGGAAACAAAATATTCCTTTAAACCTGAGCATATATCCGTTCTTAAAAATCCAGACCGCCAGGCTATTTACGACAAGCTGGATGAATTCCAGGCCAAGTTGGACAAGATTGATAACCTGTTGATTTTCTATGCCGGCCACGGATACTGGGATGAGCAGCTTGAACAAGGATATTGGTATCCCTCGGATGCTGTTCCCAACAAGCGATCCACCTGGTTTCCCAACAGCACCCTGCGCGACTACATCAGCGGCATGTCGGCACGCCACACGCTGCTGATTACAGACGCTTGTTTTTCAGGTGGAATTTTTAAAAGCCGGTCTGTCTTTGAAAATAGCTCCACTGCTATTGAGACATTGTATCTCCGCAAAAGCCGCAAAGCCATGACCAGCGGCACGCTGGAAGCCGTGCCGGACAAGAGTGTATTTATTGATTTTTTAGTTAAACGACTCACTGATAATAGTGAACCCTACTTACCTGCTGAAGATCTCTTCAATGCATTGAGGAAAAACGTAATCAACAATAGCCCCAACAACCAGGTGCCACAATATGGGGTGATAGGCCAGGCAGGCGATGAAGGCGGGGAGTTTATTTTTGTGAAGAAGAAATGATGGAATGTTTTGAAGTCTGTGCAAAGAATAGATCCCACCGTGATGTAATGCTTACTTACTGATCTCATGATCCCTTTCATCACTGCTGAAGAAATTTCAACCGCATTGCCTTACCCTGAACTGATCCGATCCATTGGCGAAGCATTTGCACAAAATAACGCCGTTACTCCCCTTCGCCATCACCACGATTTTAAGAATCCTCCTGAAGACAAGGACTCCACCCTGCTTTTAATGCCCTCGTGGGTACCCGGCGAAAATCTGGGTGTGAAAATCGTCACCGTTTCTCCGAACAATGGCAACCATAATCTTCCCTCCATTCAAGGTATCTACCTGCTTTTTAATGCGGCTACTGGCATATGCAAACTTTTGCTGGATGCCAAAGCGCTGACAGTAAGTCGCACGGCAGCCACCTCGGCGCTCGCTTCACAATATTTATCCCGCGAATCCAGCGCGACTTTATTTATGGTAGGGACCGGCGCCGTCGCCCCTGAACTTATCCTGGCTCATGCATCTGTGCGGCCCATTCGCAAAGTTTTGGTCTGGGGACGAAATAAAGATCATGCGGCAGCCGTCTGCCAGAGACTTCAAAAAGCTAAATTTGAAATTAAAGTTGCAGAGACCATCGCTGCCGGCCTGAAACAGGCTGACATTATCAGTTGCGCAACACTGAGTGAAACACCGTTAATTAAAGGAGCACTCCTCCGCGAAGGCCAGCACCTTGATATGGTTGGCGCTTACCGGCCCCACATGCGCGAAGCAGATGATGCTGCGATCATGCGCTCTTCTGTTTTTGTTGATCACTTTGAAGGCGCGCTGAAAGAAACCGGTGAAATTGTAATCCCCATGCGTGAAGGTGTCTTGAAAAGAGAAGACATCAAAGCCAGCTTGTACGAATTGTGTTCACGGACTAAGAAAGGAAGGTCTTCTGAAAAAGAAATCACTTTCTTTAAGTCAGTAGGTCACGCCATGGAGGATCTGGTCGCAGCGAAAATGGTAAGTGAGAAGTTGACCGATGGGATTAAAACCGTCATTCGTCATTCGTAACTCGTCAATTGTATTCCGTCGGATCAGCGTAGCCGACGTAGTTCGGATAGAATGTCAGGTGTGATGCTTTCACCGCCTGGAAGATAATGTCTTTCAACTCCTGGATATTTTCTTTCTTTACCGCCGAGATGAACACTACTTTATCAAATCCTTTCTGACGATAATACCCTTTCATTGCTTCGAGGTCAAGAGTTGGTTCCTTTTCTTTCAGCAAATCAATTTTATTCAACACCAGGATCTTGGGAATATTTCCGGCACCAATTTCTGAAAGTGTTTTATCTACCACTTCGATTTGGTTGTCGTGAAAAGGATGCGCCGCATCCACTACATGGAGCAACAGGTCGGCTTCCCGAACTTCATCCAGTGTTGATTTGAATGATTCGATCAGGTGATGCGGCAGTTTGCGGATAAAGCCGACAGTATCGGAAAGCAAAAAAGGAATATCACCGATTACCACTTTGCGCACGGTGGCATCCACTGTCGCAAACAGTTTGTTCTCCATTTTCACATCGGATTTAGCCAGCAGGTTCATGAGCGTGGATTTGCCCACATTGGTGTAACCCACCAATGCTACGCGTACAATGTTAACGCGCGATTTGCGCTGGGTGGCCTTCTGCTTTTCAATTTTTTCCAGTTCCTCTTTGAGCAGGGTGATGCGGTACTTGATGTTCCGACGGTCGGTCTCAATTTCTTTTTCTCCGGCTCCACCACGTGAACCTGTTCCTCCTCGCTGCCGCTCCAGGTGTGTCCACATGCGGGTGAGTCGCGGAAGGA
>DAOMZK010000288.1:0-4178 GCA_035438035.1 Cyclobacteriaceae bacterium
CCACACCGCCAGCGCAACCCTGCACGAGGTCAATGGTTTCGCAGGTGCTTAATTGTTTGTGAAAGCACTCCTGGATCATTTGACCCAGCGAAGGAGCTATGGCATCAGGGCAGGAGGTGGCTACAACCACATGCTGTAGATCTTCCGGTAGTCCTTCTTTAATCAGTGGGTCAAGGGATTTCAGGGCAAGCTCAAATACCTGGTTCCTGCTCTCGGGCAATTCAGAGTCCGTTGAGTATTCGCAATAGCTTTGTATGTTTTGAAAATATACTCCCATACATTATTCCGCAAAACTATTGAATGAATGACATCCCCTGGATTGAAGATGTGCTATGGAATCCTCAATATTGTCCTGGAGGGCACTGCCTGATTTTTTCTGGCAAAACGGGCAGGCATGCATGTCACCATCCGTATCCACATATAAATTGCGATTACCAGCGGCAAAGCATCCTACCCGTCTCTGGTGATATCCATGATAGACTATTATGGGATGTTCTGAGTATGCCGATTCAAAATTCATTTTCATCATCAAACGCTCAATAAGTTGTTCTTGTACTGGTGATAGGGCAACGTCTTTTCCGGCATAGTGACCGGCAGCTTTGGGTTCCAGGATCTGAACGAAAGCCACGCCTATTGATTTGGCGAAATCCATATAACGAATAAGATTCAGTTCAGATACAAACTCCCTGGTTGCGCAAACGGATAATGCAGTGACCAGATGGGCATCCAATGAGTTTTTCACGGCTTCTACAGCCCATGAAAAAGAATTTTCATGTCCCCGGAACTGATTATGGGCCGCTGGATCAAAGTGATCCAGGCTGACCACTACTCCCATAAGCCCTGCTTTTTTGAGTGATATTGCATTTTCCCTGGTCAGGTTAAATCCGGAAGTCAGAATCCAAAAATCTGAATCTTCAGCCACTCCCTCCAGTAGCGCGATGATGTCTTTGATTCGCATCAGGGGCTCGGCTCCAGCCAGTTGAATTTGAGAAGTGCCCAGGGTTTGGAACTTTCTCACCAAACTTCTCAAATCACGGAGTGAAAGTTTTTCCCGCTGATTGAGAACATCCCATTCAAAACAGTGCTCGCATTTCAAAGCGCATTTCTTGGTAGTGGAAATGAAGACATTAATAAACCGGTTGGTTCGTTTTTTGAAAAAATGAACTCTTTTCATTTCAGCCTCCATGTTAGCGAAGAAGGTCCGGGAGGGAAATCCGGGCATGTATAAGTCCCAATAATATTTGTTGTTTACCTTAACCAATTTTTGAATTCTTTTCGGCCCGAGAAGGCTTTTTCTCAGGTTATCCAGGGCCATCAGGACGCGTAGGATGACCATGGGATTTCTATAATGCTGAAGCGCCAATCCAGCCAGGCTCAATCTGATTTTGAATTCAGCAATGTTTTTCCGGAAACCTGAAATTATTTTATTTGTTGAGTCGTGTTTACAATGTTCAGTTGACTTGAATGGTGAAGACAAGTCAGTAGTGAAGGAAAGGGTTGCTGCTTTCATAGGCTTTCAAAATGACTCTACAACATCCTTGCTTCGGGACAATTGGTCAAATTGTTCTTTGGCAAACCGGGTAAATCCGCCATTTTCTTTAAATGACATGATTGTAAACCAGCGCGGGCTTGTTTCATAATTTCTGATATACTCATAATATCCCCGGCTGTGGAAAAATACTGAACGCTTTCCTGAGCCTCCGGGATCCTGATAATTCAGTATTACTTCTTTGCCTGCCTCTTCTTGAATTAAGTACTGTTTATCAGTGAAGAGCAGTGAAGCACGGACATCATTTCCATTTTCATCTATTGCCGTTGAAGCCTGAATAGTACTGACGCAGGTTTCCTCATTTTTAGAAAAATCCATAGCAGCAGAATTAATTTCCCAAAACATAAAACCGGTACTGAGTTTCAGCCGGATTGTCTCGCCCTCCACTTCGGAAAGATCAATGGGCATAATCATTTCCCTCGATGCCAGTGGACCAATTACATGGAATTGGTCTACTGCCTTCCATCCATACCGGGTTTCAATTGAAACCTGCAGGGGAATATTCTGAGCCCGCGACCAGGCATCCAGTTTTTCCCTCGGTTCCTTTTTCTGGAGTTCCACTAAATCACTGTAAGCTGTTCCAAATTGTTCATTGAATTTTCCGTAGACATAGTCCAGCCAAAGTGAATTTTTTGCATTCAGGATCAATTTGCCACTGGTTGCTTCCGGTGGACGAATAAAAGACAGGTAGATTTCACTCAACTCATCATGCAGTGTATCCGGGTCGTCAAATATCCATGAATATTTATCTGTGTGGGCAAGTTTATCGGTTAGGTTATAACAGTTTCCGGATTCAGCAAGGACGGGAGCTTGTGGATGGGCGAACGTCAGCGTATTGCCGTATTGATCCAGCAGCACTGAAGAATTTTTGGGGTGTTCAATAATTTTTAACTCAGCAAGATTCGTGTACTGTTTTTCAAGTAATTCATTTGTGATTTTAACAGTATACAAATTTTCGTCTGGCTTAAATCCGGGAAGCGGCAGGTAATCATCTCTTTCCAGGGAAGGGTAGATGGCACCGCCATACGATTCTCCGGCAAATTTAAATTCGCCACCATCCTGAACATAGATGAAGGGACATGAACTCTTTGTGAGGGCAACGATAACAAGAAAAATAGCGGTTACGCCAACCAGTACGGCCAGGTCAGTAACGGCCTCTGTTCCCTGATCCTCTTTGAAGAGCTCTATTTTTTCAATTTGCGTGAAAGGTATTTCGACAGGTGAATTGAGATCAGGATTTATTCCATGAGAATAAATATGAATTTCGTTTGAAGGATCAGACTCCGCCTTTTTGTATCTATTACCCCCTGGTCTTGCTGTCAAATATGCCTTGTGTTTTTCTCCAACGGGATCAACTTCAGTGATCACGCTGCTTTTATCCTCACTGAGTATGACATATTTCATATGCCATGCCCGGGTGCCATCGTGTAAAATGAAATATTTTCCAACTGATTTCTGGATATATCGTATGTCGGAAATTGGAATGGTGCGATCTATTAATTTGGCGTTCTTGCCGAAGTAAACAAATTTATCATCGCCGGCGATGTAGCGACTCAAAATAATTGAGCTATCCTTCAACATCATCACTACATCAGTTCCGGGTTTAAGCCTGTTGATCCCGGAAGGATCACCACCCTGTTGTGCCAGTTTCCTCGCTTGATCGGCCAGGGGAGTTTTTTTATCCTTCACTACCCTGTAGTAGTTACAGCCCACAACAAGATTCAGAAAAATGAATATCAGGACGAGCGATGTGTGAGCTTTGGGAAGAATACCCAAGATTATTTTCATGGCTTATGAAGTTTGCGGTTAAAGTAATATGATAACCCAAGATTGATTCGAAAAGGAGAATCTGAATATTCCGCAAGGTGTCCCAAAACAACGCTTAGTGCGGGCTCTAATGAAAAATGTTTACCAATGATTACAAAAGCCCCGAGTTCCAGGGTAAGGTTGCCAGAGGATGAACTTTGAGACAAGTAAGGATAGGGATTGGGATACGGAGTATAGTATGGATATGAATACGCTGCTGTATAATAGTTAAAACCAGCACCGAAAAAGAGGTGATTAGAAGTATAGTACCGGGCAAATGCACCAATACAAGATGCTTCACCCGTAACCTTAGATAGATTTTTATGGCCGTAGGTAAGTCCAATGGCAACGTTATCAGCAAGAAAGTATCCTGCCCGGACATTGATGCCGGTACGAAACCATCCTGTTTCGTCAGAGGCTATGCCATAAACACTATTTAGGGATGCCATCAGTGATTTTTTTTCAATCTGGGCCCCAGCCCTTGAAAAGAAAAATGATGCAATCAAAAGGGAAGCGTACTTTATCCGGGTCATGGGTAATGCGATGACAAGGTAAATGCTATGCCTTGCTGCCCGATATTATTTTACGCAAGAAAAGAATTCATGAATTGCAATGATTGCAACGAATGGAACTATAAAAATGACTAATTGCAATTGATGCTTCAGTGAAATCAGGGAACCAGGCGTGACACCGTCAATATTCAAAATACAAAAACGGGCAGGCAATAGCCAACCTGTCAAGACAAATTAAATGCTGGATCCTATCCTTTGGGATCGATCGCACTGCCAGCGGGTCCGCCACCCTGGGGCTTGATGTTCTGTTC